>JBKDZY010000164.1:0-7513 GCA_047971765.1 Hyphomicrobiaceae bacterium
CATCCTCTCGAACCCCTCGAACGGTGACGGGATCTTCTGGAGTGCGGCGACGCATTTGGCGAGGCGCGGCACAGCCTCGTCGGCGCTGATCAGCAACAGCACCGTATCCGCTGATCCGCCATACCGCCTGGCAATCGCGGCAGGGAGTTCTTCGTAGCTGGTCACGGTGGCGAAGAGGTCGATCAACTCTTCCGGGATTTGCGCAGCCAACTCGTCCCAACGGTTCGCGCGCGGCAGCGGGTTCACTTTTTCGCCAAGCCACACGAGGTCATGCAGGCGCAACACGTCCCAGTAGGCGCGCGTCGAGCAGTAGAAGCCGATGCGAAAGCGCACGTATTCGCGCGCCTTGGCCACCGCCTCCGCGGTGGGCCCCGTGCCGATAAAGCCGTAGCCGCCGGCAATCACCTCCACATGGCGCCGCACCCGGCCGGCTTTGGCAAGGCCTGCCGAAATCCGCGCAATCGAAACCTCGTCCAGGTAGCGTCGGGTCGAGAACGGATGCAGGCGCACGCCATCAGCCCCTTCGCCGCCGAGTTTCAGCCTGGCCGGCCCGACCGCCGCAATCGAGATCGGAATGCGGGGCAGCCCGGTCGGGCGCGGCGAGAAGTTCGGCGTCATCAGCGTCAGGGTATAGGTGTCGGAGTGGTAATCGAGCGGCGTTTCCGTCTCCCAGGCGTGCCAGATGGCCCGCAGTGCCCCGATGTAGTCGCGCATGCGCGGCGCCGGCGGCGACCAGGGCACACCGAAGCGGCGCTCGTTGTGCGGCTTCACCTGCGCACCGAGGCCAAGGTAGAACCGGCCTTGCGACGCCTTGTGCACGTCCCAGGCATTGTGCGCCATGATCGTCGGTGAGCGCGGGAAGGCCATCGCCACTGCCGTGCCGAGCTGGATGCGGCTGGTGGCCAATGCCGCCGCCGCCAGCGGCATGAACGGCCCGTGCGCATTCTCGGCCGTGATGACAGAATCGAAGCCCGCCTCCTCCGCAATCCGCGCCACGGCCTGGGCCGCATGAAGATCGTTGTTCGGAATCTGGGTGATGACGCGCATGGGCTCGGACCTCGCTGCGATTGGCGCCTCAAGTGGGCCGGGGAGACGGGGTATCCGCCCTCAGGCCTCGAGCACGATCTTGCCGAAATGGGCGTTGGCCTTCATGTGCGCGAGCGCGGCGGCGGCCTCGTCGAGCGGGAAGGTCCGGTCGATCGGCAGGGCGATTCTGCCGGCTTCCACGTCCGCCCACAGATCGGCCCGCATCAGGCGGTTGATCTCGCGTACTTCGGCGACAGAGCGCGTGCGAAACGTGACGCCAATATAGTCGATCCGGCGTGCGGCATGCAGATCAAAGTTGAAATCACCGTGAAATCCACCCAGCCGGCCGACGTTGACGATGCGGCCAAGAATGGCGGTGGCGCTGAGGTTCTGATTGGCCACATAACCCGAGATCTGGTCGACAATCAGCTCCACGCCTTTGCCATCTGTCGCGGCCAGAACCTGTTCGGGCCAGGTCGGATCCTTGCTGTCGATCACCAGGTCGGCACCGAATTCCTTGAGCCGCTCGCGCCGCTCTGCATTTGTCGACGAGCCGATGACAAGTCTTGCGCCCTTGGCCTTGGCGATCTGCAACCCGACCAGCCCGACACCCGAACTCGCTCCCTGGATCAACGCCGCTTCGCCCGCCTTCAGGCGGCCGGCGGTGACCACCGCATTGTGCATGGTCTGCAACGCCACCGGCAAGGTGGCCGCCTGGACGAAGGTCATGTTGTTGGCGGGGATCTTGTGCACGCGGCCCATGTCGGCCACGGCATATTCCGCATAGGCGGCCGCGCCCGCGCACATCACGCGGTCGCCGGGCTTCACATGCGTGACACCTGCCCCCACCTCGGCCACTTCACCTGCGAATTCGAGACCCAGGATGGTGCCGGCGCCGCCTGCCGCCCCGTGCATCCGGCCGGAAGCCATGATCAGGTCCGCACGGTTGAGGCCGGTGGCGCGCACCTTCACCAGTACCTGTTCTGCGCCTGGTGACGGACGGGGAACATCGCGGATTTCGACGCCATCTTGGCCCAGAACGGCAGCTTTCATGTCAATCGGCCTCATGTGTTGCTGAGGGAGGCGACGACAGTGCCGTCATTCACCCCGGAAAAGCCCGTTCCGTCCCTCGACCAGAAGAATGACAATGAAAGCACAGATGCCAAGCAATGCGAAACCAATCGCGATCGGCAGCATGGTGCCATTGAAACTCCGCGCTATGGCGCCGCCCATGATGACGCCGCAGAACGTGACGAACGAGCCCAGCAGCGCTGAGCCCATGCCCGCCACATGGCCAATCGGATGCATGGCGATCGCGTTGAAATTCGATTGCATCAGCGCAAACAGATAGAAGCACGCTGCCAGGCCGCCCAGGACGACGAACAGCGGCGGTTTTCCCATCAGGCTGAAGGCAGCCAGACCACAGCTCACGAAAATGAACGCCACCAACGCCATGTGCGATACCCGGCGCATGCCAAGCCGCATGACCATTCGCGTATTGGTGAAGGCGGCCAGCGCCATCGAGAACGCGATGCCACCGAACGCCAGCGGGAACAGGGCGCCGAGATGGTAGATGTCGACAAAGATCTGTTGTGCCGTTGAAATGTAGGTGACAAGGCAACTGAACGTCAGCCCGGCAGCGACGCCATAGGCACACGTCACGCGATTGCCGAGAACGGTGCCGAGCGAGTTCAGGAAGCCCCGGCCGCCGCCCTTGCCCCCCTGCGGGTGCGTCTCCGGCAGTCGCATCCCGACCCAGACCATCGCCACCGTTCCAGCCGCCACCAGCGCGTAGAAGCACCAGTGCCAACCGCCGAACAGTAGCAGGCCCTGGCCGACCGACGGTGCCAGGACAGGCACCAGGATGAACACCATCATGACAAAGGACATGGTGTGCGCCATCTGGCGTCCGGCGAACACATCCCTCACGACGGCCGTACCAATGGCGCGCGGCGCCGCGCCCCCGAGGCCTTGCAGGGTTCGCGCAGCAATCAAGGCGCCAAAAGAGGGCGCCAGTACCGCAAAAATCGCGCCCGCCGTATAGATGGCCAAACCCGCGAGCAGCGGGATCCGGCGCCCATACCGGTCGGAAATATGTCCCCACACCAATTGGCCGCCAGCCATCCCGATCAGATACGAAAGCACGACCAGTTGCTGGTCGTTCTCGGTCTTGAGCCCATACGTCGCCGCGATGGACGGCAGCGCCGGCAGCATGATGTCGATCGAGAGCGCCGTCATCGCCATCAGCCAGGCCAATAGCGCAATGAATTCGCCACGGGCGAGTGGCAGTTTTTTATCCGAACCGTCGGTCATGCATCGCTCCCGTCAGGCCGCGACGTCAGTCTTGGCCTAGCCGAGGGGGTTAAATGACTTCGTTACACTTGCCAACCTGAGTACGCCGGGTTTGGCCAGTTTTTGCCAGCGGTCGGATCGATGGCGCCGCGTGTGGTGATCGAAAAACGCGCCGGCATGTGGCTGCACCTTCATGGCGAATTTCCCGCTCTGAAAGGTGCATGTAAATTATTGTTTGTAATGATTTTTGCGTTTCTTGGGTCCGCGAACAAGCATCGCCGGCAAAAGCCGGCAACGTTGGAACCAGGACGCGGGTGTTCCACCGGTGGTGGAAGGAGAAAACTGTGGGCATGACCCTTGCCCGGCACGCCCACTTGAGGCAGGCATGGCAAGGCATATGTGTCCGTGTCCGGCACGCGCAGCCGCCTTCGGGCAAACGCAGTGATGGGACACCGAAGGCGGTCGAAGGTGGGGGCAGACGTGTTGGACTGGATCTACAACATTATCGATTGGCTGTTGCTGGCTTGGTTCTGGCTCGCACTGCTCTGGCTTGTCGTCCATCTCCTGCCGTCGGCATGGCAGCAGAACGCCGTCCTGAAGGCGGTGGATGTCGGGGCGGCGCCGGTCATTGGCGCAACGCGCGCCGTAACCCCGCGCGCCATTCCGGATCTGGTTCTGCCCTTTGCAGCCGTCACATGGATCACCGTTTTGCGAATGGTCTGGTATCTGGCCTGCACGGTCATGGGATTGGGCATCAGCCTGATGGGCTGAGCCTCGGCCTGTGATGAGGCATCCAGCCGGGGCAGGGGCATCAGAACGGCGCGCGAGAGGGAAACGGAATGGCAAGGTTTTTTGCGGTGCTTCTGGTCGTGCTGGCCGCTGCGGTCTCGGTCCTCAATGGGCTGCCATCGTCGCCGCTGTTCGATACCAGCTTGTACAATCTGGGGCCGGTCAGCCCGGATGCCTTGGAGTATTTCCACCAAGGTGAAGTGCTATTCCACCTCAACACGGTCTTCATTGCCGTCCTGACGTTCCTTTTGGCGGGCATTCCGGCTGCCATCTACGAACGTATGCGCGGCGAGCGGGCCAGGATCTGGCTGTCTCATGCCATCTGGTTGATGTGTGCCGCCTTGCTCGCCATCCCGGGAATTCTGGGAAGTATCGGCTACTTCGAAGTGCTGTGAGCAGGCAGCCGGACAAGGCTGATACGGTGCGCGAGCGCAAACAAGCCAGACCGAGTCTGGCCAAACCGGAATGGGCCAAAGCGAGACTGCCGATAAGGGAATGGGAATACCCACACAACTGTCATCCCGTTGCCTGTCATCGGGATAACCAGGGAAAGAGGGGGGGCGTGATTTGAGTAGCAAACGCTTCATTGCGGACATTGCGGAGATCAAACGGCCAATCGGCAGAACCGCTGGTGTGGCATCCGCCGCGGTCTCACGTCAGTCAGCGAACATGGCGCTGGGCGCGAGGAAGAGAAACAACCAGACGAACAGCACGGCAAGCAGGAGGCCTTTCAGCACGGCATAGAACCCAAAGCCGGCCAATCCGAACAGCCATATGGCCAGCGCAGCCGGAAAGACCAGGACCGCCAGCGTTGCTCCGACGTAGGCAAAGGTATCAGTCAAGCCAATGTCTCGGAAACGTCGTGCTGCTGGAACGACAAGCGACATGAGCAAAGCCGCAGCGCAGAACTCTGCGATCCTCATCAAGAGGACCATCCATTCGAGGCCATCGGTCCTGTTGCCGTTGGCAGTACTCACGGCAAAGAATCCGAGCACCAGAACAGGTGCTATCGCAAAGACAACCCTTTATCGCCACCGTCATAAAAAAGTCGAGGCGAGTTGAGCGATGCAGATGCATTGTCGAGCCTGTGGTGCGACCTGCAAAATCAATAGCGTTGCTGATTTTGGTGAAAAAGCCCAGGCCGCGATTGCGGCCCGGCGCTTGATGTGCCGCGCCCGCGCAGGACCAGGCCTTCAGCCCGGTACGGCGCGCGAGCGCAACCTGGCAAACCCGTTTCAGGCTTTGCCGAATTTGGGTTAGATCTGGATGCTTCCGAGATCAGGCCCGATCTGCTTCTTCAATTCTTCAAGCTCGTCCTTCAGCTGCGTATCGGCGTTGACCGATTTCTCGATCTTGCGAATGGCATGAAGCACGGTCGTGTGATCCCGGCCACCGAACTTGCGGCCGATTTCCGGCAGCGAGCGGGCCGTCATCTGCTTGGCGAGATACATGCCGATCTGACGCGGCCAAACCACCGACCGGTGCCGCCGCTGTGACAGCAGGTCCCCGCGCGAGACGCCATAGTGGCGCGACACCGTCCTGAGGATGTCCTCGATCCGGATTCGCCGCGTGTCGCCATTGGCCATCAGGTCGCGCAGGATCGCCTCGGTCCCTTCGAGCGTGATCGGCGTGCGCATGAGCTGCCATTGCGCATAGAGACGGGTCACCGCGCCTTCCAGCTCCCGGCCGCTCTCGGTCAACTTCTCGGCAATGAGTTCCATCACGTCACGCGAGATCTCGAACGAAGGATCCTGGGTCCGCTTCTCGAGAACGCGGCGCTCCACGATGCCGATCCGCAACGAGTCGTCGAGCGAGCCGATTTCGGTCACGAGACCGCGCTGCAGGCGCGACCGCATCCGCTCGTTCATCCGCTGCAACTGGGCCGGTGGCCGTGCCGAGGCCACCACGAGCTGGCGCCCGCTGTCCAACAGCATGTTGATGATGTGATCGAATTCAAGCTCGGTCTTTTCGCCGGTCATGAACTCGAGGTCATCGATGAGCAGCATGTCGATGGCGCGGAACCGCTCCTTGAACGCCATGGCGTCCTGCGCCTTGATCGCCTCGACAAACGTGAACCGGAACCGCTCGGCCGTGAGATACAGCACCTTGGCCTGTGGTGTGCGGCGGCGGACCTCCCAGGCGATGGCGTGCAGCAGGTGCGACTTGCCATGCCCGACGCCGGAGTGGATGAACAGCGGATTGAACCCGCGCTGCTCGGCGAAAACGGTTTCGGCAACCTGTTGTGCGCCGGCGTGGGCCATCCGGTTCGACGGTCCGACAACGAAGCTGTCGAACGTACAACGCGGATCGAGCGGCGAACCTTCGAAACCGTTCACCAGTGAGCGCATGCCCACCGTCGCGCCGACGGATGCGCCAAGGATCGGCTGCAGCGCCTCGTTGGCGCCGGTGGCAGCGGTGTGCGAAGGCGCCGGGCGCGTGCGCACGGTGGCTGACTGTTGCGGCGCCTTGGCGACCGGCTCGCGCAGAACCACGTCGACGCGCTCAACCCCCTTGAATTCCAGGCCCGCGCACGCCAGCAGCGCTTCGGCATAATGCGACTGGATCCAATTGCGCAGGAACTTGACCGGCACGCTGACACGAAGAACGGTGCCGTCGAAGTCCTCGATTTCAAGTCTCTCGAACCAGCTGGTGAAGATGTCTTCGCCAAGCCGCGCTCGCAAAGCGGATTTGAATTTCTGCCCCTGCTGCGCCGTGCCCGCATCCGCGGTATCGGCCGTGCCCCTGGTGCCATTGAGAGCCGCCTCTCGCACCTTCACATCATCACTGGCTCCACGCCCATCCCGGCGCAGATTGTCGTCATTATTGTTAACCATGTCACTTCCCCGCACTTTGACACTTGTTGCGGTCTGGCGACCCTCATCACCAAACCGATAGCGAGACGCCCTGCTGCTCGCACTGCCCCATGCCGCTTCGTTCTGCGCTACGCACTACCTCCACCAGCGGAACGATCAGCCTTGGACCCACGGCAAGTCCGCGGCTTTCCAGCCACCCAGGCTTCCACGATGACGTGTGTCGTCGAGCGGCCCCTCGAAGCCATCGGCAACGTTGACGCAACGCGAATAACCTTCCCTCGTCATCGCTTGCGCGGCAGCCATGCTGCGCGCGCCAGACCGGCAGATGAAGAAGAGTTCCGTGTCCTTGGTGGCGCCCATCTCTTTCAGTGCGCCAGTCAATTGTTCCACGAATGCTTCGTTCTGCCGTCCGTCCGGGAACCCTTGCCATTCCACCGCCAGCAATGTCTTGCCGATGGAGGAAAGGTCGGGAACCCCGACGTAGTTCCATTCTGCCCGAGTCCGCACATCGATCAGAATGGCATCCTGTTCCTTGGACAGTCGTTGCCAGACGGAACGCACTGCCGCGTTCGTCACTCCGGAACTATTCTCAG
>JBKDZY010000165.1:0-12931 GCA_047971765.1 Hyphomicrobiaceae bacterium
ACCTCCCGGCGGAGGGCGTTTTGACCGCCAGCAGCCTGAAGCAGGCCTTCGCGCTGGCCTGCCAGCTGGCGGACAAGCGGGGCGTCGACGAGATCATCATCGCCGGCGGGGGCGAGATATATCAGGCCGCATTGCCGTTTGCTGACATCGTACATCTGGACCTCATCGAGGCTTCACCAGATGGTGATGCGGTATTTCCGCACCTGGACGCGGCGGAGTGGCGGCAAACCTCTCACGAGCACGTCGCGGCCGGCGAAAAAGACGACCATGCCATGGTCGCCATTAGCTATGAAAGACATGCGCCGGCCCGGACTTAATGAACAGTTCTTGAACCATCGGCAAACATCACCATCTAGTCCGGGAAGGTTTGCGGCTCGGCTGGCGTTGCCGTATAAGCTGCGGTTGAGCCTGCCCGCTATTGCGTGGGCAGATTAGTTCGACCCGGCTACATGGGCTGGCTGGCAAGCTCTCGTAGGGTCCGACGAAAATTTCAGAAGAAACGGTGGTGACGAATGCCTTGGAGCAATCAAAGCGGCGGCGGCGGCTGGAAAAGCGGCGGCGGCAGCGGAGGTGGCGGTGGCGGAGGTGGTCCCTGGGGCCAGGGTCCATGGGGGCAGGGTCCCTCCGGTGGCGGTGGCGGTGGTGGCCAGCCGCCGGACCTCGAAGAGCTTCTCAAGCGTAGCCAGGACAGGCTGAAACAGGTGATGCCGGGGTCCGGGATGCCGGGTCCGCTCATCGTCCTGATCGCGGCGCCGCTGGTTGCCATCCTGGGCTTCTACCTGTTCACCTTTCGCGTCAACCCGGACGAGCTGGGCGTCGTGATGCGCTTCGGCGAGTTCGTCCGCAGCGAGCCGCCGGGTCTCCACTTCCGCTGGCCTCCTCCGGTCGAAGAGGTGCGCCTGCCCAAGGTGACGCGGCAGAACATCATCGAGATCGGCATGCGCTCCAGCGGCGGCTCACGCGGCTTCCAGGGTGCCGTGCACGACGTGCCCGAAGAAAGCCTGATGCTGACCGGCGACGAGAACATCGGCGATGTGGATTTCGTCGTCTATTGGCGCATCAAGAGCGCACCGGACTATCTGTTCAATATCCAGAAGCCGGAGACGACCGTGAAGGAGGTCGCCGAGAGCGCCATGCGCGAGATCGTTGGTCAATCCAACATCGCGCCGCTGCTGACCGAGGCACGCCAGAAGACGGAGCAGGCTGCGCAGAAGCTCATCCAGAAGACGCTGGACAGCTACAAGGCCGGCATCCAGATCGACCAGGTGCAGCTCCAGAAGGTCGATCCGCCGTCCCAGGTCATTGATGCGTTTCGTGACGTGCAGGCCGCGCGCGCCGACCAGGAGCGGCTGCAGAACGAGGCCTCGGCCTATGCCAACCGGATTGTTCCGGAGGCGCGAGGCGATGGTGAGCGTATCCTGCAGGCGGCCGAAGGCTACAAGCAGCAGACCGTTGCCGAGGCCCAGGGTCAGGCGTCCCGCTTCGACAAGATCTACGAGGAATACAAGAAGGCACCGGGCGTGACGCGGACACGGATCTATCTCGAGACCATGGAGCAGGTGTTCGGTGGCACCGACAAGATCATTCTCGACAACAAGGGCGGGCAAGGAATAGTGCCCTATCTGCCGCTCGACCAGTTGCAGAATTCCAAATCCAAGACGACGGGGGGCAACTGAGCCATGCGTGTTTTCTTTGGTCTCATCCTCGCCCTGCTGGCAGGCGCGGCGGCGGTCGCGTACTTCTCGCTCTTCATTGTGCACCAGAACGAGCAGGCGCTGGTGCTGGAGTTCGGCAAACCCAAGCGCGTGATCGACAAGCCGGGCCTGCACTGGAAAATCCCGGTGGTTGAAACGGTCGACTATTTCGACAAGCGCATTCTCGATCTCGACACGCAACCGCAGGAAGTCACTGCGTCAGACCAGAAGCGTATCGTTGTTGATGCATTCGCCCGCTACCGGATCACCGATCCGCTGCGCTTCTACCAGACGGTGCGCGATGACCGGATGGTGCGTTCGCGGCTCGGCCCGATCCTGGAATCGTCCATTCGCCGTGTGCTCGGCTCGACGACGTTCCTTGACCTTGTCCGCGACAAGCGTGAAGAGCTGATGCGGCGCATTGCGCAGCAGGTGAACGCGGAAGGCAAGGAATTCGGGCTTGTGGTCGTGGATGTGCGCATCAAGCGCGCCGATCTGCCGGAGCAGAACTCCAAGAACATCTACGACCGGATGCGCGCCGAACGCCAGCGTGAGGCTGCCGAATTCCGAGCGGAAGGTACGGCTGCGGCCAACCGGATCCGGGCGACGGCCGACCGAGAGGCGACTGTCATCAAGGCCGAGGCGACCAAGAAGGCCGAATCGCTCAGGGGCGAAGGCGATGCGCAGCGGAACCGCATTTTCGCCGAGGCGTATGGCAAGGACCCGGACTTCTTCGCGTTCTACCGCTCGATGCAGGCCTACAAGGCGGGCATCAAAGCCGGGGATTCCAAGCTGGTTCTTTCGCCCCAGTCGGATTTCTTCCGCTTCTTCAACAATCCGGAAGCTGCCGCCCCAGGAGCCAAGACGAAAGCGGCAGGCGCCAACTAGTGTGGCGGTTCTGAAGTTCGCTCCATCATATCGGCGGACGTTGCAAGCGAACTTCAGAACATGACGCCACACTAGGCCAATGATATCGCCAGTGTCCTTATCGACCGCGAAGTTCGCACAACTATGCGGTTTAAACTGACGAACTTCACGGTCGGGACACTAGTGCACGTTTCGCCCGATTGCGTCCAAGACATGAGAAATCCGGACCGCACTCCAGCCACTTGATGCAGAGTGCGGTTCACGTTCCAGGCGGGGGCAGCGGTGCGTCGCCCTCAGCGGATCCAGCTCCGGGCAAGAGTGGCCGGAGTCAATCCGGGCTGGCACAGCCAAAATGTTGCCAATCGAAGCAACTTCTGTGGCACAGCATTTAGGTGTAGACCCAAAGTTGGCTTGCCGACCAGCGTTCATCAGCCGGTCGGTCTACTGCAAGGATGTGTCATGACCGCCGCCCGTTTCCAGCCGGCCCCGACCCGCAGGATTGCGAGAACCATTGCGTTCACGCTGGTGATCGCAGCAGGTGTGGGTGCGGGCCTGATCACCCGTGTGCCGCCGACCATGGCACGCAGTGGCCCACAAAGCGTGGCTCCACTGGCGAACCGCCTGATCGATGCCGTGGTCAACATCTCGACCAGCCAGAAGGCCAAGGGCCCATCCGGTGTCCAGCTCCCGAACGTGCCGAAAGGCTCTCCGTTCGAGCAGTTCTTCGATGATTTCTTCAATCGCAAGGACCAATCGGGCATCGACCGGAAGGTGTCGTCGCTCGGGTCGGGGTTCGTGATCGACGGCAAGGAAGGCCTGATCGTCACCAACAATCACGTCATCGAAGGCGCCGACGAGATTGTCGTCAATTTCCATGACGGCACCAAGCTGACGGTCGACAAGGTGGTGGGACGCGACACCAAGACCGATCTGGCGCTGCTGAAGGTCACCCCCAAGAAACCCCTTGCGGCTGTGCGGTTCGGAAGCTCCGACGCCATGAAGGTCGGCGACTGGGTGATGGCGATCGGCAATCCGTTCGGCCTCGGCGGTTCGGTGTCCGTGGGCATCATTTCCGCCAAGCAGCGCGAGATCAATTCCGGCCCCTATGACGATTTCCTGCAGACGGATGCAGCCATCAACAAGGGCAATTCGGGCGGGCCGCTGTTCAACATGGACGGTGATGTGATCGGCGTGAATACCGCGATCATTTCGCCGTCCGGCGGCTCCATCGGCATCGGATTTTCCGTTCCCTCCGACTCGGCCAAGGTGGTGATCGAGCAGCTCCGCCAGTACGGCGAGACGCGCCGCGCCTGGCTCGGGATCAAGATCCAGTCCGTCACGGACCAGATTGCCGCCTCACTCGGCGCGACCGGCACCACCGGTGCCCTGGTTTCGGAAGTGACCCCGGATGGGCCATCCAGCAAGGGCGGATTGAAGGTCGGCGACGTCATTCTCAGTCTGGACGGCAAGGATGTGCGCTCGGTGCGGGCCCTTCCGAGGCTGGTATCACGCATGGCAGTCGGCAAGGACGTGGATGTCGAGGTGCTGCGCGATGGCAAGAGACAAGTGCTGAAGATCGTGCTTGGCAGACTCGACGAGGGCGACAAGGACAAGGCTGTCGACAAGCCGGAGAATGCTGCCGACGCGGCCATGCATCTCGGCATGAAGATGGCGCCACTCGACGACAAGCTGCGCAAGACCTACGCAATAGATGCCAAGGTTTCTACCGGTATGGTGGTCACCGAAGTTGCGCCCAAGAGCGCGGCGGAGCGCAAGGGCATCAGGGCCGGCGACGTGATCGTCGAAGTGGCCCAGGACCCGGTAAAAACCAATGCGGACGTTGCCAAGGCCATCGCCAAGGTGCGAAAAGCGGGGCGACGCGCCATCCTGCTGCGTGTCGAGAATGCGAAAGGGCAAATGCGGTTCGTAGCGGTGCCGCTCGAGTAAACGGGACAACACGTGCAGAATAACAGCCTACTCGACACTTGGCTCAGCGTGCTCACGCCGGTGCATCGTGACGGTCACAAGTTCATCATCATCGCTGCGGTCGCGGCGGCCGTTGGTTTCCTCATCTGGGAGCCTCTGGGGTGGGTGCTGCTGTTCGTTGCGGGCTTCGTCGCCTATTTCTTTCGCGATCCGGAGCGGGTCACGCCATTGCGCGACGGCCTCGTGATCTCCCCGGCCGATGGCCGCGTGCAACTGATCGAGACCGTTCGCCCACCGGCTGAACTTGGCCTCGATGCCGAGGAACGGGTGAGAATTTCCATCTTCCTGTCGGTTTTCGACGTGCACATCAACCGGGCGCCGGTGGCCGGCCTGATCGAGCGCTCGGTCTACGTTCCCGGCGCCTTTCTCAACGCAGCCCTGGACAAGGCCAGCGAGGAGAACGAGCGGCGCGGCATCGTCATCGCGCAATCAGACGGCAATCGGATCGGCTGCGTGCAGATCGCGGGCCTGGTCGCCCGACGGATCGTGACCTTCAAGGGGGAAGGTGCGAACATCGGCGCCGGCGAGCGGTTCGGTCTCATTCGTTTCGGGAGCCGGGTCGATGTCTATCTGCCGCCGGGCAAGACCTGTCTGGTGGCTGTCGGGCAGACTACCATCGGCGGCGAGACTGTCCTGGCGGACCTGAAATCGGACGAACCGGAAAGGGTGATGCGCGCCGATTGACGGGACCCATCCAGTGACTACTCCGGGCGCCTGCACGCGAGTTGATGGCGTGGGGCGCGACGTCGTTTTCCACGAAGTCAGCAAACAGGCGCGAATCCCATGATGCGGCCACCGGGCAAGGACCACACAGCAAGCAGCGGCCCCAGATGGCGGCGGCGCGACCGCTTCCGGCAACGGCGGATCCCGGTACGCTACCTGTTTCCAAACTTTTTCACGCTGCTGTCACTCTGCGCGGGCATCACGGCGATCCGGACTGCCATCGAAGCGCGCTATGAGCTGGCCATTGCACTGATCGTGGCGGCGGCCATGCTGGATGCGGTCGATGGCCGTGTGGCTCGGGCGCTCAAGGCCCAGTCCCGGTTCGGCGCCGAGCTCGACAGTCTCGCCGATTTTGTCAACTTCGGCGTCGCCCCCGCCATTGTCCTCTATACCTGGGGCCTTGGCACGATGCGCAGCTTCGGCTGGATCGCGGTGCTGTTGTTTGCGTGCGCGATGAGCCTCAGGCTGGCGCGTTTCAACTCCGCGCTGGATGACGACAAGCCGCGCTGGCAATCGAACTACTTCACCGGCGTGCCTGCGCCCGCCGGCGCCATCGCGGTGCTACTGCCGCTCTATCTCAATGGCACCGGTCTCATCGATCTCAGGAGCTGGCCGCTGGCGACGGCGATCTATGCGGCCTTCATCGCCATTCTGCTGGTGTCCACGCTTCCGACCTTCTCCGGCAAGCTGGCGGGGGAACGAATTTCACGCGAGTACGTGGCCCCGATCCTCGCTGCTGTGGCCCTGCTGATCGGCCTGCTGGCGACCTATCCCTATGTCACGCTTACCGTCATGACGATTGGCTATCTCGCGCATATTCCGTGGTGCTGGCGCCGCTTCCAGGCGGAGAGCCGGAGGTGGGCCACGGCGATGGGTGTGGACACCAACCAGGCTACCGACGCATCCCCGACCACCAAGACGCCCCAGGCGCCGCCACCCTCGCCGCAGACACCACCCGGCAGCGAGACCCGGCACTGACGTGTCGCTAATGCGGGCGTTGCTGCAATAGAGCATTCCGGCAAAGCCTCAACGGCTTGGCGTGTTTGCTCGCGCGTCGTATTGGCCTTCGGTCAGGCGCTCCGCGATGGCCGTGCTTGCTGCCTGAGCCGCAGTCTCGGCCTGAGCATTTCCACCTGAAGCGAAAACCCTGCAGCCGAGGCATTCCGAGTGCCTTCTGCCTATCGGACCGATGACGATCTGGACGACGACGTCTTCGTTTCCTGCGGGAACTTCAGCAACCGCAAAGCCGCCTCCACTGATTTCCCAGTCAAGGACATCAGCATGCCGTCCCTGAAGGTTGCCTGGCCCGAGACAGCCGCAAACCGTCCGCCTGAGGTGTCAATTGCCGCAATAGGCCCATCGTTGGCGAGCCAGACATGGGTCTTCGCCTTGCCCTTCCAGCCGCTCGATGGCAGGGCCAGCGTGAGCTCGTAGGCCACCGGCAACCGGAAGCAGATGTCATACGAGCAGTCCGCCGAGCGGCTCGGCATCAGCACGACGGTCTGGGTGCCCACCGTGGCCTCGACTGGAACGGCGGCAAACGCAAACTGGAGGTTCCAGCCCAGAGCGACCCGGTCCAACTCCGCCTGCATGTTCCGGATCTCCTCCGGCGCACCGGGGTCAAGTTCCTTCTCCAGCCGGAACGCCTCCAGGTGTCCGTGCGCAGGCCTGGTGATCGTTATCGATGTGGCCGAGGCAGGCAGATGCTTCTCCAGCATGGCCGGTACATCGGTCAGCCCGGCTGCCGGGGCAGGCAGCACCTCGCGGCCATCCGGACCGGCCAGCGAGACGACGTTGCGGAGCAGGAAACGGCTGTCGATCGTGGCCCTGTAGCGATCGGCTGGCCGGGGCGGGATCTTGATGCTCACCCCGCTGTCGACAACGTACTTCGGCTGCCCCACGCTCAGGCTCGCCCGGAGGGTCCGGCCGCGACGGCCATCAATGATCCTGCCTTCGACAACCACGGGCACGCGGGCGCGGGCGAAGGCATACTGCTGCTGCCCATCGGAGCCGAGCGTGATGTCGGGTGCACTGCTTACGGTGCCGCCCGGCAAACCACACCCGCCGAGCGAGGCCGCAACGGCTGCCACGATCGCAAAGTGTCGGCGCCTGCCTCCAACGAGGCTGATGCCAAGGCCGGGCAAACCAGTCATGCGCCCCTCTCTGACTGTGGTCATCGCTTCGGGGGTAGACTGATTCGAGTGCCCGGTTAAGGTTTGCTGGTACCTGGCATGATTTTGGCGACCTCCAGATGCATGCCCGCTGCAGGGGGAGCTTTTCGCTCACGGACCGTACCGGCCGGGCGGCCGGGTCCTCCGCGGGGGCGGCGCCACGCGCCGGGCCGCTGTCGCGGCCTGAGCCGATGCCGCTGCACGCGGAACCGGCTGGAAGAGTATTTTCGCTCACGGACCGTACCGGCCGGGCTCACCTGGTCTCTTCGGGGGCACGCTTGTAGATGTCGTCCGTGCGGATGATGTCATCTTCCCCGAGATAGGTTCCAATCTGGACCTCGATGACTTCCAGGGGCACTTTTCCGGGATTCTCCAGGCGGTGCCACTGGGTCGAGAAAATGTAGGTGCTCTCGTTTTCGCGAACGAGCTGTTCCTTGTCCTCGATCACCACCTTGGCTGTTCCCTGCACGACAATCCAGTGTTCGGAGCGATGATGGTGCATCTGCATCGATAGTTTGGCACCTGGCTTGACATGCAGCAGCTTGACCTGGAAGCGCGGACCGATGTTGAGCGTCTCGAAAAAGCCCCACGGCCTGTAGTTTCTCAGATGCTGCTCATATTCCTTGCGGTTCGAGCCGCGCAGCCGCTTCACGATCTGGCCGACATCCTGGGAACGCTTCTTGTCGGCAACGAGCAGTGCGTCGGGCGTGTCGACAATGACCAGATCCTTCACGCCGATGGTGGCAACCAGGGTCCGCTCGGAATGGACATAGAGACCACGCGAGTCCTCGAGGACGGCGTCGCCCTTGACGTAGTTGTCGTCGCCGTCCTGGGGCGAAACTTCCCACAAGGAACCCCAAGATCCGACGTCGCTCCAGCCTACGTCGAGCGGCACCATGCATGACAAGTCCGTCTTCTCCATCACGGCATAATCGACGGAGATGTTCGGCGACTGGGAAAACCCTTCGAGGCCCAGGCGCATGCAGCCCAGGTCTTCCTGGGCTTCCCCTAGCGCCAGGCGGGCGGCATTGAGGACCGCCGGTTCGCACCTGGTCAATTCGTCGAGAAAGGTCTGGGCATGCAGGACGAAAATGCCGCTATTCCAATAGTATCCGCCGTCCTTGAGATAACTCTCGGCAGTCGATGCGTCCGGCTTTTCGCAGAATTGATCGACCTTGTAGCCGCCCTCGGCACTGTCGCCCAACGGTGCGCCGCGGCGGATCTAGCCATAGCCGGTGTTGGGATCACGCGGCACGATACCGAACAGCACGAGGCGGCGGCGGGCCGCGATGGCGGCTGCCTGCTTCAATGCGGCCTGGAATGCCGTTTCGTTCACGATGATGTGGTCCGATGGCATGACGACCATGACGCCGTCCGGCTCCTCCCTCGTGACCACGAGGGCTGCCACGGCAATGGCGGCTGCGGTGTTGCGCGCAACAGGCTCGAGATAGATGCCGCCCGGGGTGAGGCCCGCCGTCTCCAACTCGTCCTTGACGAGGAAACGGTGGTCATTATTGCACAGTATGAGCGGGGTCTCGAAGGTTGCGGAATCGGCCACCCGACGCAGAGTCGCTCCAAGGAAGCTCGGCTGCCCGGGATCGAAAAACTTAATGAATTGCTTGGGATACATGGACCGAGAGAGCGGCCAAAGCCGGGTTCCCGAGCCGCCCGACAGAATGACCGGATGTAGTTTCTGCATGGCTCTTGCACCCCTGCACTGAAGACGCGAGCGATAAAGCCTTGCAGACATGCAAAATGGACGCCAGTCCTGGCAATCCTGCCCAGAGCTTCAACGCGGCAGTGTTGTATCCTCGGCGTCATGCATTTTCGATCGTTGCATGGCAACCGTCAGATTAGCTCAAGTGTGGCGATCGAGACATTCGCCGTCATTTGGCTGCACCCCCAATAGCGAATTCCCCGATCTGAACCACACTAGCAACTTATTATTTACAGTGTTCCCTGCAATTCCGATTCAACCAGAGCCGGTCCAACTTGTTCACGCTCGCACGCCGGGCCGCAGCCGCGGCCGGAGCGTTTCCATCTCAATCGGAAACGCTATAGCACACGCGCGCCGCCATGGCGTGGTGAACCAGGATACCACTTTAGTGTTGTCGGTTAGCGCCGTTGGCTCAGCCGATCCCTGAGTGACCGCAGGCTGCTCGGGGTCGCCGTCGGACGGGCGGCCTGATCCGACCGGGCGGCGGTCTCTGCCTGGGTCGTGGTGCGTACCGAACGAGGTTCGCGCCTGATGTCCGCACCCTCACGGCGTACTGGCGGCCTGTGCGCACCTTCGCCCATCGCCAACTTGCTGGCGGGGCGCTGCTGGGGCTCGGGAGCGGGCATCTGCTCCGGGTTGGCGCCCTGCAATCCCATGGCCTCGGCAAACATGGCTGTCTGCTGTTCGCCCGAGATCCCGCCAAAGGCGTGACGCCAGCGCTCGACGACATGTTCGAGCAGGCTCTCATCGGTGTTGGAGACCTGCCACATTTCGGAGAAGCGCGCAGTGGAGCTTCTCGGCAACGCCGTCTTCGGCAACTCGTCGAAGCGGATGCGCACCGGAAGGGTGACGCCCTCGCCGAAGGCAATGGCTTCACGCTGGCCCAGCGCGGGCAGGAACTCCAGCAAACCGGAGCCTGTATCGGAAATCGAGGACTGCACGATGGCCTGGTCGCGGTCGTTGGCCATGCGCAAGGCAAAGACGGTGTTGCACTGGGACAGAATGGTCGGGTCGATCTCGGCCGGCCGCTGGGTGACGATGCAAAGCGACGATCCGTACTTGCGGCCTTCCTTCGCGATCTTGGCGATCGCCCGCTTGCACGGCTCGAAGCCGGTATTGGGGTTGGCGGGCACGTAGCGGTGCGCCTCCTCGCAGACCAGCGTCACCGGCACCTTGCCCTCGGACCACAACGCAAAATCGAATGTCATGCGGCAGATCACCGACACGACGACGTTGACGATTTCGGTGGGGAGGCCGGTCAGTTCGAGAACCGTGATCGGCTTTTCCTTGACGGGAACGCGGAAGATGCGGCCCAGGATCTGGGCCATGCCGTCATAGACCGTCAGCGAGCCGAACATGAACGAATAGCGCGGGTCCAGGGACAGCGTCTCGAAGCGCGTCTTCAGGTTCCGGTAGGGGCCGATATCGCGCTTGTTCTCGAGCTTGCCCATGCGCTCGTCGATCAGGGAAATCAGGTCGGAGACGCGATAGGGTACGGGCGTATCGACGGTGAACTTGGCCGATTCCAGGCGGTTGGCGCGCGCGGCTCCGTCCTTGCCACGGCCGGAGTTGTAGCGCGCCTTGGCGATCGGGATCATCTCCTGCAACATCTCGACCTCCTGCTTGCGGTCGGTGGTGTCGCCGATGACAACCTCGATCAATTCCTCGAATGTCAGGAGCCAGTAGGGAAGCTGGAGGTTTCGCGGAGAGACCACCTCGGCCCACTCCGTGAAAGCCGTGGCGTACTCGTTGTGCGGGTCCAGCAGGACGATGTGGGCCGCCGGGTGTTTCTCGAGGATCGAGCGCAGGATCAGCGCCGTGGTGCAGGATTTGCCGGTGCCGGTCGTGCCCAGGATGGCGAAGTGCTTGCCCAGAAGATCATCGACGCGGATGGTCGCAGGGATCGAGTTGTCCTGACGGATGCAGCCGACACGCACGGATTTCTCCATGTCACCGCAGAACGCAATCTGGAGTTCGCGCTTGTCGGCGACGCGCGCGCGGTCGCCAAGTGTCGGGTAGATGGTCACGCCGCGGTTGAAGGTCTCGGGTTCGCCGTCCGGCGCCTTCTTGAGCTCGCCGACAAGGCCCAGTTCCGCGATCCAGACTTCCAGATCTCCTTCGCGCTGCGCGGGCACCGGGACATTCAACGAAGACACGATCGCGAGAACGATGGTCGTCGGCAGCTCGATGGCCAGCAACGTGCCCATCTCCGGACGATGCCTGGAATTGCCGTTCACCCCCAGAGAGGTGTCCAGCAACACGATGACATTCGAGCCGGTGACTGAGACGACTCGCCCGATCGACGCATCCTGGGTGGCGGACTGGGAATCCAAATTTGTCGCGAACTGCTGCATTTTACCGAGCCTTTCGGGGAAATAATCACGCGATGCCGGGGCTGATACCGATATCCTTGGCAATCAGGGAGATCAGTTCGCGGGTTGGAAACTTGACCTTGGCATCTGTGCCTTTGGACTTTTCACTCGTTAAGATGAGTTCGCCGCCGTGCAACTCGATCAGGGCCTTCGCAATCGGAAGGCCCAGCCCGGTTCCTTCGCGGCTGCGGGATTTCGATGCATCAACCTGGCCGAACGGGGAGAGAGCAATCTCGAGTTCCTCAGCATCAATGCCGATCCCGGTATCGTGGACCGTGACGAGAATGCTGGAATCTGTCGTCAGTTCGACGATGACGTCGACAGTGCCGCCATTGGTCGAGAACTTGACCGCATTGCTGATCAGATTGTTGAAGATCTGACGGAGCTTCTGGGGATCGCCCTTGAGCGTGAGTTGCTCGTCCGGCATCGCGAGGTTCAGCTTCACGCCGGCAAAGCTGGCAGCCCCGCGCTGGGACGCCACCACAGCTTCCAGGACCTCATCCAGGTTCACGTCAATCATGTCGAGGTTGTAGTGACCGGCCTGGATCTTCGACATGTCGAGAATGTCGTTGATGATCGAGAGCAGGTTTGCCGCCGCATCCTGGATCAGGCGCGCATATTCGACGACTTCATCTGCACCGATGCGGCCCTGGCCGTGCTCGGTCAGCAGCTTCGAAAACCCGATCACGGTGTTGAGTGGCGTCCGGAGCTCGTGGCTCATATTGGAGATGAACTCGGATTTGACCCGGGTCGCAATCTCGCCTTCAAGGCGCGCAACCTGCTCGGCTTCGCGCATCCGGCTGCGCAAAACCGCCTCACCAAGCCTGAGCGAATATTCGCTCATCAAGGAGTTATTCTTGCCAGCGCCGATTGCCCCGCTCAACATCGCTTTGCTTGCACTTTCGTTGAAATCTACAGCTGACAGCCTATCCGCTACACCTCAAATTGAAGTTAACAAATCGTCGCAAATGCAACGCGTCAGGGCGACTGATGCGTAAGCATCCCAATTATTCACCTCAGCACGGCAATCCGCAGCCGGGCGTTTCGGGTTGCTTCTGGTGGTTCATGCTCACGGGCCGTAGAGGCCACTGGCCGGGCACTCCGCGCGGGCGGGGCTCAAGGCCGGGCCACACGGGCCACAGCAGCGGGTTGGACGCTTCCACCTCAACCGGCTCGAGCTGGCAAAGCCGATTTCCAATGGCAGGTCCGTAATCCACGCCCAGGATCACCGGACGCGAAGCCACCCCACTCGAGGGGGATCGAGCGGGGCGGGTGGCTCACTTATTTATGCTTGTCGAGATAAGCCTTGGCCGGGCCCGGGTCGATCAGCGGCAGGACCTCGAACGTGGCGGGAATGATTTCCGCCCATTCGTTGAGGATGCGATGCAGGGTCTCGTTATC
>JBKDZY010000166.1:0-1749 GCA_047971765.1 Hyphomicrobiaceae bacterium
GACCGACGAGCGTTCGGATTTGCTCTTAAGTCGACGCTCGACAGCGCCCTTGGACGGTTTCGTCTTCTTGCGAGGGGGCGGAGGCGGCTCAGCGGCTTTTGAAACCAGCGCAAGAAGTCGCTCCAAGGCATCGGCACGGTTTCGCTCCTGCGTGCGAAACCGGCTTGCTTCTATGACAATCTGGCCTTCACGGGTGGCACGTTGGCCAGCCAGTCTCAAGACGCGGTTCCGGACCCTTTCCGAGAGGCCCGCAGCGTGGAGGGCATCGAAGCGCAACTGAACTGCTGAGGCGACCTTGTTCACGTTCTGCCCGCCCGGCCCCGAGGCGCGGATGAAGCTCTCGACTACGTCTTCAGGACGGATAGTGGCTTCAGCCGATATGACGACTGGTTCATTCATTCATCACAAATGACCTGCTTTGCTGCAAATGAAAAGCCCCGCTGGCGCTGAGCAACGCGCCATGCAAAACAGAGATTATGAGTGAGTCCAAATCATTTCTGGTTGGCCAGACGGCTGTTTCCGCGCGTCCGCTGGAGGCAGCGCTCTATCTGGTTGCAACACCAATCGGGAACCTGTCCGATATTACCTTGCGAGCACTGGAGACACTCGCGGCCGTAGACATTCTCGCTTGCGAAGACACGCGCACCACGCGGGTCTTGCTTGAGCGCTATGGCATCCGGCAGCGGCCGATTGCGTATCACGAACATAATGCAGTCGAGGCCGGGCCGCGGCTCATTGCTGCGCTGAAGGAAGGCCGCAGCGTCGCGCTGGTCTCTGACGCAGGTACCCCGCTGGTATCGGATCCCGGGTTTCGCCTGGTTAACCAGGCCCAGGAAGCCGGGATTCGTGTCGTGCCGATCCCCGGACCTTCAGCTGTGCTGACGGCGGTAATTGCATCCGGCCTGCCAACAGATGCCTTTTTGTTTGGCGGCTTCCTGCCTGTCAAACAGGGACAGCGGCGCAGTCGGCTCGAGGTTTTGGGGGGCATACCCGCCACATTGATCTTTTTTGAGTCCCCCAAGCGACTTGCCAACACGCTAGGAACCATGGTGGAGGTACTTGGCGAAGCGCGCCCCGCAGCAATTGCACGCGAATTGACAAAAACATTCGAAGAGGTTCGCACCGGTAGCCTGCTTGAACTAGCAGTGTATTATGAACAAGCCGATACGCCGCGAGGCGAGGTTGTGATATGTGTGGGTCCACCGCTGGAGCGAGTGGATAGACCTGCCGATATCGACAGGTTACTGTTGTCATTGGCTGCCGACATGCCTGCCGCAAAGGCCGCAGGCGAAGCCGCCAGGATGACCGGCGGTGTGAAGGGCGATCTTTATCGGCGCCTGCTGGAGTTGCGGGCGCGCAATGGTTGATCCACGTCGGCTCAAGGCCTATCGGCGGGGCCACTCGAGTGAGTGGCTGGCGGCAATGGCTCTGCGCCTGAAAGGCTTTCATATCGTCGCCAGGCGTTACAAGACCAAGCTTGGGGAAATTGATCTTGTGGCAAGACGCGGAGATCTCGTGCTCATTGTGGAGGTAAAGGCGCGCCCAACACTGGATGAGGCGATGGATGCAATAAGCTATGAGTCCGAGCGCAGGATCGGGGGGGCGGCCGATCTGTGGCTGATTCGCCAAAGGGACCATGACAGGTTATCTCTGCGCTTCGATATGGTTGCGGTGCTGCCATGGCGATGGCCCATCCATGTCGAGGATAGTTTTGGGGGGCAGTCATAGTGGCCCGACCGAAACATTTAC
>JBKDZY010000167.1:0-3203 GCA_047971765.1 Hyphomicrobiaceae bacterium
CGGATCACCGGTGTGAACAAGCCGCCTTCGATGGCGACGGCCACTCCGATGTCCGAGTGACGATGGCGCAGCATTCCCGCTTCGGTCCACGTTGCATTGGCAGCCGGGACATTCTGCAGTGCCAGCGCCAGCGCCTTGATCACGAAGTCATTGACCGACAGCTTATAGGCGCGCGGCCCGTCTTTCGGCGCTGCGGCATTGATCCGAGCCCTGGCGCGGAGCAGATCGTCGAGAACGCAATCGAGAGACAGATAGAAATGCGGGACCGTCTGCTTGGATTGCGTGAGGCGCTGGGCGATCACACGGCGCATGCCGTCGTGCGGCACGACCTCGTAGCTTTCCTTGTCGTAGAGAGCCAGGATCTTGTCGTCAGGCATGGCCGCCGGTGCAAGTTGACCTGCACTTGCCGCGGGAGCCTGCGCACCGGAAGAAGACACCGGTTGAAGGCCACGGCCACCACCCGATACCTGCCCGCCTGCCGGCGCACCCTCGACATCCTTCAGGACGACGCGACCGTGCGGACCACTACCCTTGAGCGCCGCAATGTCGATCCCGCGCTCACGGGCAATCCGCCGGGCCAACGGCGAGGCGAAAATCCGCGTCCCGCCATGAGCAACACCATTGGCAGCTGCCGGCTGACGTGCCCCCCCTGCGCTGGCACTCGCCTGTGGCGCAACCGTTGGTGACGGAGCAGCTGTGGCGGCCTGCCCCCCATTCGCCTTGGCTGCTGTCTGCTGAGGCGGCGGCGCTGCCGGTGCCGCACTGGCCCGGGCACTCGAAGATGGCGGCACGCTTTCGCCATCGGCCAGCAGAATGGCGATCGGCGTATTGACGGCAACCTTTTCGGTCCCGGCCGCGATCAGGAGGGCGCCGACCTTGCCTTCGTCGACAGCCTCGACCTCCATCGTCGCCTTGTCGGTCTCGATTTCGGCAATCACGTCACCAGCCCTCACCTGCTGGCCAACATCGACCAGCCATTTGGCAAGCTTGCCTTCTTCCATGGTCGGCGACAGGGCTGGCATCAGGATTTCGATCGGCATTGCGGGGCAACCTCGCCTTCGGGGTGGTGATCTGATCTGGGCCGGAGCACTCTGCCCGACCCGGCATCTGCATTCGTTCGCCTCAAAGCTTGAAGCGGATTTCAGTCGGCGTCCAATTCTGCTTGCGCCGTTCGGCTCGCGCGGCCGGACACGACAGGGGCAGCGTAGCGGCGATCGTCCCGCAACGACATTGCCCCGTGAACGTGTAGGCAGGGGAGCCCATCACAGTCCCCCCGTCCGCATCATCAGGAACGAGTCGTTCGGCGTGAAACTCACCTTGCCGTCCGCGATGTCGAGCGTCTGTGGCCGGTCGATGCGCATGTCGTGGCTGGTATGCCAGACCTGCACGCCCGCGGCCTCGAGCGCAGTCCGCAGGCGTGCCACCTCATCGCCATTACCGGCGGCCTTGGCCCGCAGGAGCTTCAACATCTCCGAGGCAAAATCCGCATAGGCCGGGCTGTGTGCGAAACTGCCTGTCATCTCCGTCTCGGACACGCTCTGCAACCGGGAAACCTGCCCCAGGACCCTGTCGCCGGCCCGGACTTCAAGACCGCCGCCATCGGCTGAGCGTCTGACGGTGACACGGCGCATGAACCTCGGCTCCCTTGAAACGAACGACCAACCGGCCGCCCTTGCGAACATCCATCATCAGCGGGACATGGGCCCGGCAAACTTTCGAGCCTGTCCGTCACGCCACATAGCAAACCGACTTCACCGCCGCGACGACCTGCTCAGCGCTGGGCAACGCGAGTTTCTCGAGATTGGCCGCGTAGGGCATCGGCACATCGGCGCCGGAAACCTTCGCGGGTGGGGCGTCAAGATAATCGAACGCCTGGATGGCGGCTTGTGCGCAGATCTCCGAACCGACCGAGCAGACGGGCCAGGCCTCTTCCACCGTCACGATCCGATTGGTCTTGCGCACCGACGACAAAACCGTATCCCAGTCGATCGGACGCAACGAGCGCAGGTCAATGACCTCGCACTGGATGCCTTCACCAGCCAAGGTTTCGGCAGCAGCCAGCGCATAGGTCATGCCGCGCGCGAACGAGACCACCGTGCAATCCGTGCCGGGCCGCACGATCCGCGCCTTCCCGATGGGCACGATCCAATCGTCGCCCTTGGGCACTTCGCCGCTGGTGCCATAGAGCAGTTCGTTTTCCAGAACGAGCACCGGATTGGGATCCCGTATGGCCGCCTTGAGCAGCCCCTTGGCATCTGCCGGATTGGACGGCGCCACGACCTTCAGCCCGGGCACATGCGCATACCATGACGAGTAGCACTGGCTGTGCTGTGCCGCGACGCGCGCGGCGGCTCCATTGGGACCGCGAAAGACAATGGGGTTCCCCATCTGTCCGCCGGACATGTAGAGCGTTTTGGCCGCCGAGTTGATGATCTGGTCGATCGCCTGCATGGCAAAGTTCCAGGTCATGAATTCGACAATCGGTTTCAGTCCCGCCATCGCCGCGCCGACGCCGATGCCCGCAAAGCCCTGTTCCGTGATGGGCGTGTCGATCACCCGCTTGGCGCCGAACTCGTCCAGAAGGCCCTGGCTGACCTTGTAGGCCCCCTGATACTGGGCAACCTCTTCGCCCATGAGGAACACATCGCCGTCGCGTCGCATCTCCTCGGCCATCGCATCCCGCAACGCCTCGCGCATCGTCTGCGAAACGGTCTCGCCCTGATATTCGGGCTCTGCCTCGGGAGCGGCCTGTGGTTGCGGGAGAGCCGATGGCGCCGTGGTGGCGGGTACAGGCGTCGCCGCTGCCGGTTGACTGCCGTTGGTTTTCGCAGGTTGCGCTGTCGCGGCCGGAGCAGCACCGGCCGCCTCGCCATCGCCACGCAGCACCGCAATAGGTGTATTCACCGCAACCTTCTCGGTACCTTCCGGAACCAGGATCTGGTCCACGACACCTTCGTCGACGGCCTCCACCTCCATGGTGGCCTTGTCCGTCTCGATTTCGGCGATGATGTCACCGGCTTTGACCTCGCTGCCGGGCTGGATCAGCCACTTGGCGAGCTTGCCCTCCTCCATCGTCGGGGAAAGCGCTGGCATCAGGATCTCGATGGGCATTGATCGTCGCTCGTCGAATGGCGTTACAGTTGATGGCGGGGCAAACGGCCGGACTGGCCCGGAAACATCGGCTAGGCGTCTTGAAGCACATC
>JBKDZY010000168.1:0-4587 GCA_047971765.1 Hyphomicrobiaceae bacterium
CCAGATCGGTTCGTACTGAACCCGATCCAACAGATGCCGGGACTGAACAGCCAGGGCCACGCAAGCTCGGGCGAATGGGTGTGCGCCCCGAGCGGGTAGCCTTAGTGAAACAAAAGGCAAACCTTCCTGAAACGCCATAACGGGTGTGAAATTTCACGAAGTCTTGCTTTGTTCATGCTCCGAATCATGAACGCTTGCTGGGTTTCGCGCCAGAGATTTTTTGGCGATTGCCTTTCGTTTCATCGATCCTCTGTCGACTGGTCAGGCATAGTGCGCGGCCTAATCGCATGATATTGATTAATGGCACGACTTAAGAAATTCCGCATTCAGGAGAGAAAAGCACCTCATCTAACTCTCCAACGCTTTTAGCTTAAGCGCACGGCGTACAAGGTAGTATTCGGTCGTTACCGAGCGGGTCATGGCCGCGAAAGCAAGTGAGAAAGCAAACGCGATCATGAACCTGGGTTCTAAATTTCCTCGCAGCAAGAAGCTCTTTAAATAGAGATAGGGCCCGAGGACGCCCAGGCAGAAAGCTGGTAAGATTTCAATCGTCCATAAAATTGCGCCTCTACTGGATGAATTGAAGTATGCTTTGGGGCGCTCATTTACCGGATTGTACAATATATTTCCGAATTCCCCCTTCCTGAAACTGTTGTTAAAGGTGAAGATAACCTCCTGATCGGATATCCCTTTCAATATGTGTCGCGAAACAAATTCACTGATGAGCCACATCAGCACAATAAGTACCGGAACTATGCGTGGCAACGAGGAGAGCTCTGCCCAAAATATTGCACCCGGATAAAACGTCCAAGATGACATTGCAACAAGTCTTGCAGTATCGAATCCCATCGGGTCTCGTCGTGTGAATGTTGATCTCCTTAGGAGGAAAATGATAGATCCAAATAGAAGAGTAATGATTATATATGACAGATCTGCGCCGAGCCGTGCCCCGAACAGCAGTATAAATGGTAACAGTGTAAAAAGGCAAAATGCAAACGGTAACATATTATAGAGGGAAGAGATATTAGGTCTACCTGCCCTCAATCCCTCAATGTCCAGAAGTATTTTTTTGCCGTTCATCGTCTCAAATTTCACGGGGGCTCCATTATACCCAATTCAGCGGAAAATGTGCCGAAGCGCCTCGTTCGACTACCATGCCTGTGCTAGGCCGGTCCAGGCTTGATCAACCGTTGGTACGCCGACAACCCGACTTCTATGCTCCGCCTCAAAGCGTGTCATGGTCGGGTTGAGATTGTCGCCGATCCTGTCGAATAGCGCTTTTACCCGAATGCTGATATCAAAGTACTCATCGAGGGCATCCAACGCTACGCCCGCTACAACGGCGGCACCAACGCCAAGGATAACTGCGGCAAATGTAGCCGCGCCGACTACGCCAAATCCTATGGCGATAGCAGTCATGACCGCGCCTCCGATTGTAGATAGCACAAGCTTACTCATATCAATGAACAGTGTAGCCATCAGGTCACTCAGATCACGCTCGGTCGCAGGTTGTGCCGCCCACTCCGCCCAATCGACCGCACCAACGAATATATAGGAGACAACTGGCAGCTTCCTGGCGACCGCTTGCGACGTCCGTGACCACATTTGCGTATCTTTGACCGCGGTACCTATAATTGCAACTTTCTTCAAGCCCGACACGACCCAGGGAGTTCTGGCTATAGCAGCCTTCAGGCCGGGAACCGCGCGGAACGAAACCATCTTGCTTCCAACTGAATTCGTCCATATTTTGATTGTAGAAACGCCCTGTCGAATTATTCGGCGCAAGAACGCGAAGCCACCCCCTTTGCGCATTTCGTCTATCGCCTGAACAATCATTGGTGGCGTGTTGGTTCCAGAAAAGGTCATGTCAACGTAGGAGTTGCTAACGTCCTTTATTTGCGCAAGCCCGATACTGTCTATGGATGCAATCGTGCCCGCAATAACCTCTGCAATGCTGTCTGCTATCGCGGTACCGCAAGAGTTGATGTCGACGGTTCCGTCTCCAGGTATGATCGAAGCTTGGTCGTTTGGGACCGCAATGTTGATAACTTCCTCCTCATCCGAGGCACCTGCCGTAAACGTTCGGTCGAGTAGCAAATGATCCGCAGTTCGGCCGGCAGGCCGGGACCGAGCACTGGCCACTCGTGGGAAATCTCCAACGATAACGCCAGTTTGTTCTGGCTCTGTCCGATTGAACACGGAGAGATCCTCGGCGAGCGTTATCTCGCGGCCCTGTCCGCTGAACGTCAGTCTATTTGTTGTTGTCTCTAACGCATTCGGCAATTTGTAAGGTATATTATTGGGTAGCGTGCCTGTCGTCTTGCCGTTGACCGCAAACGAAACGACTTGCGGGTTCGAAAAATCGGAGAGGAACCAGTTTCCTTCGCGACACGGCAGGATGGTATCATCAACGGACTGATGTTCAGAAAACTCACACATTTACTTTCGAGAAACTGCAATGCGCAGTAGCCCCTTTCCTTTGTCTACTTGGTTAAAATTTGAAGCCAGCATCTCCTGCCCCTCCGGCAATCTTCCTATATCTTGCCACAACAGTATTGATGCCATGGCATAATCAGCAACTGCTCGTTCAATCGTAATCCCATTTTTTTCGGCTTCCTTAACTAAATGCCGCGAAAACTGATGTCGTTTTGATTCTTCAAGTAGAGCGAAGCGTTCGCTTGAGTTTGTAAGATGTCGATTCAGCTTGGTCATGAAGTGACGGCGCTTAACCCATTGATGGGCGTCGCGTTCAGGTTGCCCATAACAAAATGTGCAATTCGAACCATCTTGGTCCTGCGTCGTATTGGATGGTGAGAAAACTGTAAATTCTCTACCGCACCGGATGCCGATCCTAGAAGTGCTGACATGATTAACCGTGAACCAAGCGCTTGCTTTCTTCGGGAAGTCATTAGATATCACCAAAAAATATCGCGATGCGTACTCAGGTTCCCAGAACCGGAAATAATACCATTTTCCGCTTTCATCTCTGACACGCGTGAATTTTCTGAAATGACGCCACATGCAATCGAGGTTTTCACGTGAACGGACATAGATTCCCGGCTCATTGTCCCAGAGATGCCATGGTGCGTCGGAGCGGGTGAATAAGTTGCGGGTGAAGCTGTTGTTCTCCTCGAGACGCACGACCCATGGAGCAACATCCTTCATCTCATCATAGGCGTCACCCTTGAACAGGCAGCGATGTTCCAGCCCGCTGTCTTCGAGCAGCTCGGGCAGGTTCATGACCTTGGCGGCATCCAAGAGCGCAAAGGTCTGCATGGATGGAACGGCTGAGGCATCGCCACCTGCCGCCTCGATCTCGGTCGGCGACGGATCGGGCTGACCGAACAGGGCGTCAAACAGCGAGTCTGGAACGGTCCTTTTGGGGAACACCCCAAGCTGGGTATCCAGAGGCTCGACACTCTCAATGGTCTCGATCCGTAAGGCTGGTGCTTCTGGTTGTGAATGGGCTTCACCGGGCATACCCGGTCTAAGGGTCCACGGATCGTCGTAATCTTGACCGAACGAAATGCTCATGGCACCCGACATTTCACTATGCACATATTACCATGTAGCCCTCATACTCGAAAAACCATCACTCAGCCATCCCCAAACGAGCCCTGTAATCTGATGCGAGCTGCGTTGAGGGGGGGCCATAGGCATTCCCCGTGAGGTTGGCTGATCTTGCCGCGCCCAACAGTTTGTCAACATCCCGGTTCGCCACACTCAGCGCCGCCAACCCGCGCCGCCGCCGATCACGAATGAAGGTCACATTGGCAGCCTGAGCGGCGATCAGCAATTGGGAGATCTGCGTCCGATTTGCCCGTGCGACGGTGACCAACCGAGTCTTGGCAGTCTTGCCTCGCACATGACGAGGGTGTTCGGGATCGACCCACTGGTCCAGAAACGCATCCAGCGTCCTTGGTCGAAAACCGACCATCCTGTCGTTGAACCGATAGTCGGGCACCAGCACCTCATCGACCACCAGTGATCGCAACAAGTAAACGCTTATACCCAAATGCCGCGCTGCATCCCGGGCATTGATCAGATCTTTCAGCTTCGGGGCGAGATCGGCGATCAGGGACGGATCTACCTCATCGCTGGTACCGGCACGGATTCCGTGCCGGGCCATCAGCACCTGGGCGGTGATTTTCAGCCCGATACCGTATTGGATGCAGAGCGAGCGTAAGGTGGTCGGTGGCATGCCGCGCGTCTTGATGCCAAATACCTTCTCCTGGTGCGTGAAGCGGAAATTCTCACCGACATATTCGGCAAGAATGGCGCAGATCGGCTGATAGGCTGGCTGATCCTTGCGGAAGTAAAATGGATCGAAGGCCCGGCCGAATGCATGGTTATAGTCGTTACCATATCTCCCCCGGCCAACATGCTGACGCAGAAGATCCTTTGTTGCGTTGGGTCCTTTGATCAGAACACCCGCCCCGATATGCCCATGTTCGCGAAGTTCATCGGCGGATATGCCCTCCCAGCTGGCCTGTGGCCCACGCGTGGCCAATGCGCCGAACACCTCCGCTGTATGGATCACGACATCGAGTTGCACGCCATCGATCCAGCGCCCGGTGGATCGCCCAC
>JBKDZY010000169.1:0-10070 GCA_047971765.1 Hyphomicrobiaceae bacterium
CCCCCGTGAGAGACCTTGTCCCGTGATGCCCCCCGATGCGCTTTTTGCCTCCAATCCCATCTGCAAGCTTCTGGGGATTCGCTATCCCGTTCTCCAGGCCGGCATGTACCAGGTGGCCTACGGCCGGTTGGCCGCCTCTGTCTCCAACGCGGGTGGGCTTGGTGTCATCGGCTCGGCCTACATGGAACCAGAGCGCCTGCGCGAGGAAATCCGCCTGGCCCGTTCACTGACCGACAAGCCGTTCGGCGTCGACATCCTGTTCGCCAAGGTCCAAGGCGGTGACCCCAGGACAGCCGCCTACGAGCGGGAAGTCGAGGCGCACATCGAGGTCACGTTCGAGGAAAAGGTGCCCGTGATCGTGGCCGGGCTTGGTGATCCGCGGGCGATCATGGAGCGCGCGCGCCAGAACAACGTCAAGGTCATGGCCCTGGTCGGCACCTCTCGGCAGGCGCAGGCGGTGGAGCGCTCCGGTGTCGATGCGGTGATTGCCTCGGGCCACGAGGGCGGCGGACATGTCGGACGCATCGGCACCATGGCGCTGGTTCCCAAGGTTGTCGACAGCGTCAGGATCCCGGTCATTGCCGCCGGCGGCCTCGCCGACGGCCGGGGGCTGGTGGCGGCGCTGGCGCTCGGGGCCCATGCCGTATGGCTCGGGACTCGTTTCATCGCCACGGAAGAAGCGCGCGGACACGACAACTACAAGCGCCGGATCACGGAGATCGACGAGGACGGCACAATCGTGACACGGGCTCATTCCGGCAAGACCAACCGTATGATCAGCAATGCCTTCACCAGGTCGTGGGAAGGCCGGGAAGGCGAGATCAAACCTTACCCGATCCAGCTCAAGGAGGTTGGGGAAGCACGCAGCGTTCGTGGTCGCATCGAGGGTGATGTGGAGCAGGGCGTGCTGCCGGCCGGCCAGGGCGCGGGCCTGATCTCGCAGGTCGAACGTGCAGGGGACGTGGTGGACCGGATTGCCGAGGAAGCCACGCAGATCCTGGCGCGGTTGCCGAGACCTATGTGAGACTGGTCTCGCTCACGGACCGTATCGGCCTCGCGGCCGGGTCCTGCGCGGGCGCGGGCCTTGTTGCGGTGGGTCAACTCCGCGGTTCACGGGGGCCGCCCCGGGCGCGTTCGAGGTATCGTGCTCCCCAGACGATAATGGCCGCGACACTGCCGATGGCAACGGTCAAGCCGATTACGGGCACCAGCACCGGCACGAACGCCCAAATCATGAGGGCGGCGACGACCAATCCCGTCACCAGAAACCAGATCCGCAAAATCGTATGCACGCGCGCCTCGCCCCTGTGCTCATGCCGGCCGAGTTGGAGCGCGACCAGACCGCCGCTCCCCCTCCCTGCCGTTTCAGGTGGGACTATCAGCCGTGTCCGTGACAGCGCAAGTGCGCCATCGTGGCGTTTCCGACGTTCGCTGAGGCGATCGCGTTCCTGGCGAGCTATTGGTGGGCCATGTTCGCGCCATCCGGCCCAATGCAAGTGGCCGCCCTCGTGTCGCGCCCGGCCGAAGGCTGATACGGCGCGTGAATACGAACACGCTGGACCGATTCCCGCTCATCCGGACCTAGTCTAGACGATCCTGCTCTTGTGGTCCTTCCAATAGCGGTCACGCAGCACACGCTTGTAGAGCTTTCCTGTCGGCAGGCGTGGCAATTCCACTTCGAAGTCGACCGATCGCGGACACTTCATGTGGGCGAGGTTGTCCCGGCAGAACCTGATCAGCTCCTCGGCCAGTTGCCCGTCCGCCGTGATGCCCGGCATGGGCTGCACGACCGCCTTCACTTCTTCTCCCAGGTCTGCATTGGGAACGCCGAAAACCGCGGCGTCTGCCACCTTGTCATGCGTGATCAGCAGGTTCTCGGCTTCCTGCGGATAGATATTGACGCCGCCCGAAATGATCATGAACGTGGCGCGGTCGGTGAGGTAGAGAAATCCATCTGCGTCCTGGTAGCCGATATCCCCGATGGTGGTGAGCTTGCCGTCGGGGGAGCGGGCCTCGGCCGTCTTCACCGGATCATTGAAATACTCGAACGGCGTCGGCGCCTCGAACCAGAGCGTTCCGGAGGTTCCTTCCGGGCAGGGCTGCATCTCGTCGTCGAGAATGTGCAGCTTGCCGAACACGACACGACCGACGGTCCCCTTGTGCTGCAGCCATTGCTCCGAGTTGCAGGTGGTCAGTCCGTTGCCCTCGGTCGCGCCGTAGTACTCGTGAATGATCGGTCCCCACCATGCGATCATCGCGTCCTTGATGGGGACGGGACAGGGCGCCGCCGCATGCACGATGGCTTCAAGCGAGCTGCAGTCGTAGCGCTCCCGCACATCCTGCGGCAGCTTCAACATGCGCGAGAACATGGTCGGCACAAGCTGGCTGTGGGTCACGCGATAGGTGGCGACCAGTTCGAGATAACGCTCGGCATCGAAGCGTTCCATGATGATCGCCGTGCCGCCCATGCGGATGGTAAGGCCAACGGCAGACTGGGGCGCTGCGTGATAGAGCGGGGCCGGCGAGAGATAGACCATGCCTTCGCGATACCGCCACTCCTTCAGCAGATAGCCGGCCTGGGGCAGGTTACCGTCAGGAGGCAGGTCCGGCAGACTTTTCAGCACGCCTTTCGGCCTGCCGGTGGTGCCTGATGAATAGAGCATGGGAATGCCGAGGCGCTCATCGGCGATGGGCGTTTCGGGAAGGCCCGCGATCGCTTCATCGAGATTCAGGATACGGGCGCCATGTCCCGGTCCGTCAACAACAAGGCACAGCTCGATTGCCGGACAGTGCGCCAATGCCGCCATCGCGATCTCTCGCCTGGCTTGCGAGATGATGAGAATGCGGGCCTCGGAATTATTGATGATATAGGCCAGTTCCTCGTGATTGAGGTAGGAATTGATGCAGGTGAAGTAGAGGCCCGACCGTGTGCCGGCGGAGCAGCACTCTACATAGCGCGCGTTGTTTTCCATGAAGATCGCGTAGTGATCGAGACGGTTCAGGCCTCGCCGTCGCAGCAGGTGGGCCAGACGGTTGGAGCGGCGCTCCAGCTCGGCGTAGGTGATCGTCTCCCCGGTTCCCGCCATGATGACGGCCGGCTGATCAGCCAGACGGTGGGCATGGGTTCCGGGGTACATGGGTGGATCCTCCTCGTGCTTGCCATGTCATGGCCACTTGCTTCCTGTGGCTTCTGCACGCCATGGTGGCACGACACATTCGACTTAGCGAGGCTGCCGTGACGCGTTTCCTCCCCTTTCAAGCCGAGGTATCCGAATGACCGATATTGCATCGCAGATTGAAGCCGCCATGCCCGAGCTCGAGAGCTGGATCGGACGCAAGGAGGTAATCAAGGACGACATTCCGCTCACCACCGTGCAACGCGCCGCCGCCATGCTGAACGTGGAACCGAGCCGTTTCGAGAAGGGGACGGCGCTGCCACGCCAATGGTTCTCGCTGTTCTTCGCGAGCAACGCCATGCAGGCCGACATCGGGCCGGACGGCCATCCGAACAAGGGGCTGTTCCTGCCGCCCATCCCTTTGCCGCGGCGCATGGCGGCGGGACGGCGGGTGACCATGGCGGGCTCGCTGGTGGTCGGACAGGCGGCGGAGCGTATCGCAGAGGTGACAGGCATCGTGCACAAGGCAGCGCGCTCGGGACACATGATCATTCTCACGATGCGCCATACCTTTTCAACTGGCGGCAAAGTCGTCGCCACAGAGGAGTTCGATGCCTTCTACCGGGAGGGCCTGCCGCCGGGAGCCAAGAACCCGCTTCCGGCCCGCGTAGAGCCGCCCGCGAACGCGCAGTGGTCACGCGAGGTACATCTCACGACGCCACTGGTGTTCCGCTATTCGGCCCTCACCTGGAACGCCCACCGCATCCACTACGACGCGGACTACACCCGCGAGGAGGAAGGCTACCAGGGCCTTGTCCAGAATGGCGGATTGACCATGCAGCTCATGCTCGACACGGCGGCGAGCGAGACAGGCCGCGTCCTCACCGCCTTCGAGGCCCGGCTGATGCGGCCGTTGTGGGTCGGGGACACGGTCCGGATCGAGGGCGGCGTTGTCGAGGGTACGACGTTGCATTGCTGGGCCGTGGACAAGGACGGGGCACAGACTGCCGACATGCGGATCGAACTCGCCTGAGGCTGGGCGCTCCGCGAGGGCGGCGCCTGCTGCCCGAGCCGCAGTCGCGGCCAGACCGCACCGCCGTGAACGACCACCGGCCAGAGCCGGTGGCTTCGGGTTACGCTGCCGATCCTGCTGGCCCCTGCCGTGCGGGCCTCAACGGCGGCGCCATTGTTCGTGCGCCGCCTTGGCCTCATCCGTGAGACCCAGCGACATGAAGCGGTAGGCATCGACCCAGGCTGCATCATCGAGATTGGGAATATCGAGGCCGCGGTTCAGGGATTCCTTGGCCATGCGCGCGGCCAGCGGCGGCAGGGACGCGATGTACTGGGCTACGTCGAAAGCCTCACACATGAGCTTCTCGTGTGGCACCACCCACTGGGCAAGGCCGATGCGATAAGCCTCCTGCGCGTCGATGGGAAATCCCATCGCCAGCTTCATGGTCTGCCCCTTGCCGATCCAGCGGGCGAGACGTGCCGACCCGCCATAGGCGGGAATGATGCCGAGCGATACCTGCGGCTGGCGCCATTCGGCCCGCTCCGAAGCCAGGATCAGATCGCAGCAATAGGTCAGGATGCATCCGACCCCGATCGCATAGCCGTTGACCGCCGCGATCAGGGGTTTCGGGAACGCATCCAGATGACGAACAATGAACTGCCGCCACTTGGGCAACTGGACGAAGTAGTCCTCCATGGAGTTCAGAGTATGTGTCCGCGGGTCCTTCAGATCTGCGCCTGCCGAGAACGCGCCGCCTGCCTCGTCGCCGGTGATGATGACGGCATGAACCGTATCGTCATCTTCCAGACGGGCCAGTTCCGTCGCCAGGCCTTCGCTGAAATCCGTGCCCCAGCAGTTGCGCGCCCTCGGGCGGCTCAATGTCAGAACGCCGACAGCACCTTTCTGATGATAGAGAATGGGCATGGTGCCTCCCCGACTATTCCTTTCGTGCCATCGTCCCTGCGGCACGAGTATTCTGGCATGTGATCAGCGCTCGCGCCCGCGGATTGAATGCCCGGCCACCAGACATGGTGTCTCATGTGAGCCTGGCGATCACATCCTCTCCGAAGCGTTGGATATTTTCGGTTGCCTCCGTCATCGTCTCTCCCCCCATGCGGAGGACAACGTGACGAACGCCCGCTGCCTGAAGCGCCTCGACATCCTCGATCATCTGCGCCGACGTTCCGGTAAACATCCTTCGTGCCGTCCCGTCGCTGATCCTGTGCTCGCTCCATTCGAACGGTCCCTGCACGATCAGCGCGATATCAATCGTGCCAGGATCGCGCCCGAACTGCTCTGCAACCTCATGGAGCCTGCGTATCCCTTTAGCGAAACGGACCGGCGTATCATAGGAAACTTTCTGATTGTTGTTACCGGGATACCATCCGTTGCCCAATCGTGCGGTACGCCTCATTGCGGCCAACCCCTCTCCACCGACCCAGACCGGGGGATGCGGTTTCTGGATCGGCTTCGGCGAGAAGATCAGATCCTTGAATGCAACATGGCGGCCCTCGTAACTCGGACGCTCCTCGGTCCATAATGCCTTGAAGGCCTCGAGATATTCGTCGGTCGCAGCACCACGCTCCTCGAAGGGGGCGCCGAGCAGACGAAACTCTTCTTTCATCCATCCCGCGCCGACACCGAGTGTCAGCCGCCCCTGCGACAACACATCGACCGTGGCGAGCATCTTCGCTGTCTGGATCACCGGCCGATGCGGCACCACCATGACAGACGTGAGCAACCGCAAGCGGGTGGTGCAGCCGGCAAGGAATGCGAGTGCCGCCAGTTGATCGAAACAATGGCCGTGTCCCGACCCGGACCATCCTCCACCAACAGTGTAGGGATAGGCCGAGCCCAAATCGGACGGCACGATGATGTGGTCGTTGACCGACATCAAGGCGAAGCCGGCGCGTTCCGCGTTTTGAGCAACTGACATATAGGCGGCGCGCGACGTGAACAGGCCGCGTGACAATGTGCTGATGCCGAATTGCATTGGAGCGCCTCCGCGAAAATAAAATGCACCAGAAAAATTCATCTCAACCTGAGTGATTGTTCCTGTGCCGGCAAGGGTGATTCTGTAGTTTTGAGAAACTTTGTTGCGATTATCTGTGCGCGTCTAATGTAAATTTTCTCAAACATCTGTTCTGTGTATCGCCGTTGCGTGCTCTATCCCAAAATTGACTGCACCTCGTACTGCAGGTCACGCTTCAGCGCTTCATTCACGGGCCACGGCGGCAAAACCCGCCCCAAAAGCGACAATCGCGTCCAACGCGGTGGACGGACGAGTGCGCCGATGAAGCCAGACCGGGCCTCATCCGCAACCGATGTGACACCTACAAAACGCGACTCTCGACGACGCTCGATGAACACGAATTAACGTGACTTTCGAGGCGCCCGGTCTAGCATATCGGCCATCGACCTCAGCCGACGCCTTGGGCGTACTTCAAGGCATTGGGCCGGCGCACCGAAGTCCGATGGCGCAAGCGTCAAGCGGCTTTCGGCGACGCGTGGCGCGGAAAGGTGGGACGAGACGGTGCCTTTGGGATCCGGCCGCAGCCCGCGACACGCCGAAGCCGATGTCCGTCACGACGGCCCGATGACCGGCCTTGCCATGCTCGCGCGTGGCGGCCGGTGTTGAAGCTGGCGGCGTGACTTCCCGGAAGTGGCGGGCGGAGGCTCGATGCGACCGACCGCGCAGGAGCACGTAAGACCATGAACGACCGTGAAAGGACGCTGACTATCCCGTTTCCGGACGCTGAAGACCAGCGCAACCCGGCCAACATGGATGATCTGCCGACGCAGGTGGTGGGCGACGCGTCGAACATAAAGGTTGCCGTTCTGAAAGTGCTCGACGGCGAGGGCAAGGGCCAGGAGCGTCCCGTCTACAGCGGCACCAACCAGGTCGGGCGCAGCACGGAGAACCGCATCCCCCTCGATTTCGGAGACAAGACGATCTCACGCCAGCAGCACGCCGTTATCTCCCATGACGCCTCGACCGGCGCATTCCGGATCTTCGATGGCGGCAAGCAGAATCCGGTCAGCGTCAACGGGGAACGCCTCTCCTGCGACCGCCCGCTCCACGATGGCGATACCATCAAGATCGGCCTGACGACGCTGCGTCTTTCGCTGATGTGAGGCGGCGCGTTGCACGGGTCCGGTGCATGACCGGACCGGATGGTCCCTTGCCGCATCGTCCGATCCCCACTACATGATTGGCGCGGCGACGTTTTCCGCCACCGAACTTTCATCCCTATGGGCAGAGTTGGCACCCCCCTCAGCGGGCCGCTGCTCCGCCCGAAACCGCCGACCGGCACCACACCCGGCTCCAAGGGCCTGGAAAGCTGCCGTCGAGGAACCGCCATGACCAACTTTTCTCCGCGCGAGATCGTTTCAGAACTCGACCGCTATATCGTGGGCCAGGGACCGGCCAAGCGCGCCGTTGCCATTGCGTTGCGCAACCGCTGGCGGCGTCAGCAATTGACCGGACCGCTTCGCGACGAGGTGCTGCCCAAGAACATCCTGATGATCGGGCCGACCGGCTGCGGCAAGACCGAGATATCGCGCCGTCTGGCCCGGCTCGCGGGTGCACCGTTCCTGAAGGTCGAGGCCACAAAGTTCACCGAAGTCGGATACGTGGGCCGGGATGTCGATTCGATCGTCAGGGATCTGGTCGAAGCCGGCATCAGCATCGTCCGCGACCGCAAGCGCCGCGACGTGAAGGCTCTTGCCGAAAAGAATGCCGAGGAACGCGTGCTCGATGCGCTGGTGGGTGAAAACGCGCGCAGCGAGACCCGCGACTCCTTCCGGCGCCGGCTGCGCGGCAACGAACTCAACGAAAAGGAAATCGAGATCCAGGTGGCAGACACATCGTCGCCCTTCCCGACCCTGGACATTCCCGGCGGCCAAGTCGGGATGATCAATATCGGTGAGATGATGGGCAAGGCGTTCGGGCAACGCACGAAGACCCGACGCATGACGGTCGGACAGAGCTACGAACTGCTGGTGGCGCAGGAGAGCGACAAACTCCTGGACCAGGAACAGGTGACGACCGAGGCGATCAAGGCTGTCGAAAACGACGGCATCGTGTTCCTGGATGAGATCGACAAGGTCTGCTCGCGCAGCGATGGTGGCGGGCGGGGCGGGGCCGATGTGAGCCGCGAAGGCGTGCAGCGCGACCTGCTGCCCCTGATCGAGGGGACGACGGTTGCGACCAAGTACGGGCCGGTGAAAACGGACCACATCCTGTTCATCGCGTCCGGCGCCTTCCACATTGCCAAACCGTCCGACCTGCTGCCCGAGTTGCAGGGACGCCTGCCGATCCGCGTGGAGCTTTCACCGCTGACGCGCGAAGACTTCCGCCGCATCCTGACCGAGCCGGAAGCCAGCCTGATCAAGCAGTATATTGCGCTTATGGCGACGGAGGGCATGACCCTGTCGTTCACGGACGACGCGGTCGATGCGCTTGCGGACATCGCGGTTTCGGTCAATTCCACGGTGGAGAACATCGGCGCGCGGCGGCTGCAAACGGTGATGGAACGTGTGCTCGACGAAATCTCGTTCGAGGCATCGGATCGCAACGGGCAGGCGACAACGATCGACGCCAACTACGTGACGTCACGGATCGGCGATCTCGCCAAGAACACGGATCTGTCGAAGTTCATCCTGTAGGTGGAGTTGGCATGTCTTGTTTGCGCTCCGAGTGGGCAAGGGCATAAGCCCCGGGCCGCAGTCGCGGCGTGAGGCTGGCCACAGCCTTTCCGCTCCACGCATCGCACTCATGGTGTTTCCTGTTTGACCGGCCTGCGGGCGAGGGCGCGCTCGCGCTGCCACGCGTAGAGGCCGCTCAGGATGATGACCAGCGCACCGGTCATGGTCCAGCCGTCGGGGATGTGGCCAAACGCGAAAAAGCCGATGACCGTGGCCCAGACCAGCAAGGTATAACTGAACGGTTGAAGGGCACCGGCTTCCCAGAACTCCAACGCCTTGATCAGCGTGAAATGCGCGGCGCTGCCAATCATGCCAATGGCGACGAGCAGCAGCCAGCCGCGGGCATCGGGCCACACCCAGACGAATGGCCCGACCAACGTCGTAACGAGAAGCCCGACGACCGCCGACCACGCCCAGGTCGTCTCGCCTGTGTCGGTTCTCGCGCACATGCGCACCATCACCTGGTAGAGCCCCCAGAGAAATGCTGCTGCCAGCGGGATGAGGATCGGCCAATCGATCCTGACGAAGCCGGGCCGCACGATGACCAGCACACCAATGAATCCGGCCATCACAGCGAGCCATCGCCGGATGCCCACAGTCTCGCCCAACAAGGGCCGCGACAACGCGATGACGATCAGTGGCGACACGGCGGCAATGGCATGGACATCGGCCAACGGCATGTAGACGAAGGCCAGCACGAATAGGCCGTTCTCGAATATGATCAGCACCGAGCGGATGGCCTGCACCCAGGGCTGGCCGCTGACCAGTGCCGCGCGCAAGCCCTGGCGGCGCAGCATGATGGCAACGAACATCGTGAACAGAATGTAGCGAACCCAAAGGATCTGCGGGATCGGCAGCTCGCGGGCAGCGACTTTCGACAGGGCATCCATGCTGGCAAACAGGAACATCGCCAACAGCATCATAACCATCGCGAGGCCGGGTTGATGTGCCGGCACCGTCTGCCGTGACGGCAGTGGCCGGGCCTCGCGAGGGCTCTCCATCGTTGCTCTCCGCCAGCTACCGTTCCGCCAATCCAGTGCCACGCCGATTGCCGCAACTGCCAAATCTTCCGGCGCGACATTCCCCGGCTGACGTTCATGGTCGCGGATGACGTGGCATATTTCAGCGGGCGGCGGTAGGCAAACGAATTGCGTGCGTGGCGCCTGTTGCCAGACCGCGCGCGCCTTGCGACGGAGGCGCCACCTGCGGAAAACGACAGGCTGCTCAGTTGGCGT
>JBKDZY010000170.1:0-3828 GCA_047971765.1 Hyphomicrobiaceae bacterium
AGAGTGGGACAACAGGCGACCTCTCGATTGCGCGCCTGTTCTAGGTCATGCCACGGAGGGTTGCTGTCAACCCGTTGAGACCATGAATTAAGTTCTTCCGGAGCAAATCAGTTTTTCGCTGATACCTGACGTGGGCCCTTGCGTCCCACGGTGCATGACAGGGGCGCACCCCTTATCCATCAACGACTTCGGGCGGAAATCTTTCCAAATTCCATCGCTTCAGGATGGCGGGCCGCCGTTGGCTCTCCCAACCCGGTCCACAGCTTACTGACCTACCGTGATCGTTGTTTGTCGACGCGTACAGCACGACAACGCCACAAGAACCGCTCGGCAACAATCATTGGCGTTGCCCAGGGTTTTCTTGGCCGCACTGGCTCATATGCCAATCTATACTGCCGTTGCTCGCGGCACATCTTGGCGGGAAACAGCAAAATCAAACGATATGGAAAGCCAACCAACAGGTCCGGCACCAGATATTCACAGTCTCGTGCGATTTTCCTGGAAGTTTTAAGGCTAAACGCAGCAATACTGTTGCGTGCCCCTCGCATCTTGTGGTTGGTGCGACAAAGTTATAAATTGCATCGGTGATCGTTCGTGTGAGGCCACCATGGTTTTCGCAGACGCCATTGCTGGGTCATTGTCGCTGGCGGCAGGTGAAGCCAAGCCGTTAGCCGACGAGTTTGTGGCCCGACGTGAGCTTATTGTTCGCCAGAACGCCAACGAGCCAGTGCTTCGGCTGGCATCCTTTCTGGTTTACCTGTCGCGGAACAACGCAAACCATGGTCACGATCCTCTCCTCATCGCCGATGACCTGACCTCCGGATTCGTGGCCGGAATGCTCGGGATGGGGCTGGAGGATCTGCAGAAGAACCTGGCCTTCCTCTCGTGCCTGGGCCTGATTGCGCCCGCCCCTTCCGGCGCCTTGTCCATTACGGACGCCGACGGTCTGCGCCGGCTCGCGGACAACGAAACCGATTAGGGCCGTTCCGGTTTGGCCGGAGTCGGTCAGGCTGGTTTGCGATCGCGGCCTGTTCCAGCCAACAACCGCGCCCTCCTCGGGGGCCGCGTTACCATAGCCTCCCACACAACGCGCCGGGGGCGCCATATCGCCGGGCACCTCAAAGCCGTGAGACTCTGCATAGCAGCGCCTTCAGGTTCGTCTGGCCGGACAGCGGATCACGCTGGGAGCTGTCGGTGAGGAAATTGACCGACTTCCAGGGATGAAACGGCTGGTTCTCGCCCCACCCGATGGGCATGAACACCGCATTGGGGCGAATGCCGGCATAGACCCAGGCCCGGGCCTCGGCCACGCCGTGGGCCGTTTCCACACGCACACGCTCGCCATCAGCAATACCCAGCCCCTTGGCCTTGTCCGGATGGATCTGGACGAACAGGTCCGGCCACATCTCCTGGGCCTGCCAGGCGTAATGGGTCCAGGAATGGAACTGGGGAGCGGCCGGACGACCCGTAACGAGTTCAGTGTCGAACCCCATCTCGCGCAACTGGTGGCCGGGTGGATTGTTGCCTGGCTGGACAATGCGCGCCCGCGAGGTGGCGACGGGCTCGGCATCGAACGGCGACAGCACGTCATCGACGTCATCGTCATCGAGCGAATCCAGGTAGGCCATGTCGTGCAGGCTCTCGCGCTCGCCGTAGAACTCGGGCAGCGCCGACAGGCCGAGGCGGCTGAACTTCAATTCGAGTTCCTGGGTCCAGAATTCGAGCTTGCCGCTGGCCGTGGGGAAGCGATGGCCGGCAGGCGCCCCGACAGCCGTTGTCCCCTCTTCGTAGAGCGTCTCGACCTCGGGCGCATCGGGATGGGCAGACGGAAAGCGGATCCAGCGCCAGGGCACGGAATGCAGCCGCTCCTGGGTGATGCCGCGCATGTGATCGTTCTGGATCAGCACCTCATCCCACAGCAGCGCCGGGTCCTTGTATTTCTCCTGCATGACGTCGGAGAAGCCGAGCCGCCTGCCAAGCTCGGTCCAGATCCATTCATCAGGCCTGGCCTGTCCCGGCGGCGGCACCATGCGGTCGATCCAGACGATGCGACGGTCGTCGTTGGCGCGTCCGATCTCGCCCTTCTCGATGCCGGTCGCGGCGGGGAGAACGTAATCGGCATAGGCGCTGGTCTCGGTCGGGAACAGATCAATGTAGACGAGCAGCTCAAGCGCCTTCAGCGCCTCGCGGGATCCCTCCTGGTTGGGCCAGTTGGAGAGCGGGTTGTTCGACGCAATCAGCGCCGTCACCGGGTAGGGACGATGCTCGACCATGGCCTTCAACCATCCGGTCGGGGATTTGCGGACCATCGGACGGGTCATCTTCGCCCGTCTCTCCTGGGGCACCGAGGCGTCGATCGGGATGGTGGCCGACATGTTCATGTAGCCGCCGCCCTTGCGGCCCCAGTTGCCGGTGATGGCCGCCAGGAACATGAGCAGCCGGTTGATCTGGGTTGAATAGGTATGCTGGTTCACGCCACGGCTGCCAAAGATCACGCAGCCGTTGGCCGTCGCGATCTGTTCGGCCAGTTCGCGAATGTCATCGGCGGGGATGTCGGTGATGGCCTCGGCCCAGTCCGGCGTGTAGGCCTTGTCGAGGATGAAATCCCGCCAGCGCTCCCAGCCTTCGACCCAGTTCTCGCAGAAACGCTGGTCATGAAGTTTGAGCGTGAAGATGTGGTGGGCAATCGCCAATGCCAGGGCGAGATCGGTTCCGGGCCGCAAAGCCAGCCATTTGTCGGCCTTGCTGGCGGTCACCGTGAAGCGCGGGTCCACCACCACCATGCGGGCCCCGTGCTTGATGCGCCAGTCGTTGATCTGGCCGAAATACACAGGCCGGGTCTCGGCCTGATTGTCGCCGATATAGACGTAGAGCTCAGCGCTGCCGAGATCGGTCTCTGTGTAGCTGTTGCCGCAACCGCCATAGCCTTGTGTCAGGCGGAAGGCGAGGTTCTTGCCGGCCGAGCAGTAGGGCTCGGTACTCTCGATGTTGCGCGTGCCCCAGAGCTGGGTGAACGGCTGCACGTAGCCCTTGTTGGTGATGATGCCCGTGCGTGTCCCCGAGAAGACGGCCAGGGTTTCCGGACCATGCCTGTCGCGCAGCGCGACCAGCTTCTCGGCGATTTCATCCAGCGCCTGCTCCCACGAGATGGGCGCGAACTGATTGCTGCCTTTGGGGCCGATCCGCTTCAAAGGTTCGGTCAGGCGGTCCTTGCTGGCGTAGAGCTGGACGGACAACTGCGATTTCGGGCACACCTTGCCCTTCAACAACGGGTCCTCGTCGTTGCCGGTGATGCGCACCAGACGGTCACCCTTGAAGTGATACTTGGTCGAGCAGCAATTGAAGCAGATGTTGCAGCCGCCGGGTTCCACGCGGTCCGGCGTGCGCTCGTCACGCGGATACCGGTAGGGATAGGCCGCGGCGTCCTCTCCGATCTGTTTTCGGGACACGGGATCGTCGATCATGACGGGTGGTGTGCGCTGTTCCAGCGCCGTTCCTGCCGGTGTCTCGCCCCGGCCGATGCGATCGAGATAGACGGTCGCCGGCCCCATGAGGAACGCATCGTGGTCACGCACCGTGCGGCCCTGCTCCCCGGCCACCTTGATATGTGTGTCGCGTTCGCCAAAGGTGATCGCGTACCCGGGACACACACTCGCGCAGGCGGTGGTGAGGCCTGCGGCGCGGCGATCCGAGCACAAGTCGCATTTCACCGAGTGGTGGTCCATCGAGTCGTAGCCCATGGCGCCATAGGGGCAGGCGACGATGCATTCCCCGCCGCCGGTGCACTGGTTCTCGTCAACCGAGACAACGCCGGTCACCGGGTCCTTG
>JBKDZY010000171.1:0-2188 GCA_047971765.1 Hyphomicrobiaceae bacterium
CAGCGCGAGGCGACAAGCGGCCACAGTGCTTCGGAGCCGGCTGCCGCCACGCGGTTGCCGAGGTCCACGGCCCATTGGCTTTCGTTGCCGAAATCGTCGCGCCACGTCAGCAGGGCGCGCGTGAAGCGGTGCAGGATGTGCTCGCGCGTGTAGCCGATGGCGCCATGGACCTGATGCGCGATGGCCGCGCCCTCGGTCGCAGCTTCCGCCGAGCGGATGCGGGCAGCTGCAACCTCGAGGAAAAGTCCAGGCGATGTGATCGCGCCGGCATCGCCGTTGGCCGTGGAGATGGCGTCAGCGGCAGACGTAGCCGCCGCATTGGCGGCAGCACTCTCGCCGGCAAGCCGTGCCAGATTGTGCTGTACCGCCTGGAACTTGCTGATCGTGCGCTCGAAAGCCACCCGTTCGCCGGCATAGCGAACCGAAATGTCGAGGATTGCCGCGAGTGCCCCCGCCGTCGAGAGGCTGCGCGTGGCAGCCCCCATCAGCATCAGAGCATTCTGATCGAGCCCTGCCGGGGCATCTGCCAGATGCAGGGGCCTGGCGCTCTCAAACATCACTTCGTAGACCTTGTCTCCCGAAATGCCCAGGCGCTCGGCGATGCGCGCGGCCTTTGCCGGCATCAGCGCCACGACCAGTCCTTTGCCTCCGTGGGCCAACACGGCGAGATGGTCGGCAAGACCAGCGTAGGCAACGCCACGCGCGCGCCCTGAAATCGTGCCATCGTCATTGAGCGTGAGGCGGTCGCCAGGACGCATGGGAGCGACGGACATCATGCCGGCAGGCGACGTAATGCCGGCCTGGGACAGAAGCCAGCCCGCGAGCAGCGTTTCCGCGATCGGCACGGGCGCGGCAAATCGGCCTGCGACCGATATGACCTCGAAACCATCCGCGATGCCGGCTCCCGCGCCCCCGAGTTCGTCGGGCACCCAGGCCAGCGTTAACCCCGAGTCCTCCAGCGCCTGCCACAACGGGGCCTGCCAGGTGTCGTCCTTGGCCGAGGTGAGGGACTGCGGGTCGGCGAGATCGGTAAAAATGCGCGCTGCTGTTTCCGCAACGATACTGTCGTTCTCGCTCATGGCTGCTCCCGAGTGATGCCTCGCCAGCCCCCGGAATGGGGAAGGCTGAAATGAATTTGTCCGGACCTATGCGGCGTTGGGCAGTCCTAGACTGAAGGCTGCCTGGGGGCAAGGGTGCGCGACATTCCGTGAACTGGTCAAGGGCAACGGCAGGGGTGGGTTGCGATATCCATTATTCAGGAGCATGACGCTGATCAAGGCTGGCAATTCCTTCTCGTCGTAACGGGACTTGAGCGATCAGCCTACAAACTATCGAGGTGTGCCCAGATGACCGACCAGGACCTCAATCAACGCAAGGATCAGGCGCGCGCGTGGTTCGAAACGCTGCGTGACGACATCATATGTCCGGCTTTCGAAAAGCTCGAGGATGATCTGCCGGGCGATAGTGCGCTTGCCGACCAGCCGGCGGGCCGTTTCGAGTTTTCGCCGTGGGAACGGGTGGACCACACCGGCAAGCCCGGCGGAGGAGGTCGCATGGCGCTGATGAAGGGGCGTGTATTCGAGAAGGTCGGCGTGCACACCTCAACCGTGCATGGGGAGTTTGCCCCGGAGTTCCGCAAACAGATTCCCGGCGCGGACGAGGATCCCCGTTTCTGGGCGTCCGGCGTTTCACTCATAGCGCACATGCAGAATCCGAATGTCCCGGCAGTGCACATGAACACCCGCATGGTGGTGACAACCAAGTGGTGGTTCGGCGGCGGCGCGGATCTGACCCCGGTTCTGGAAGACCGCCGTACACAGGACGATCCCGATTCGAAGGCGTTCCATGCGGCCATGGAGGAGGCCTGCGCAGGGTTTGCCAAACCGGTCGATTATCCTCGATACAAGGACTGGTGCGACCAGTATTTCTATCTACCACATCGCCAGGAGATGCGCGGGATCGGCGGCATCTTCTACGATTACCTGACGCCGACAGAGGGCGAGGGCGGCTGGGACATGGCCTTCCGTTTCACCCAGAGCGTGGGCCGGGCCTTTGCCGACATCTACCCCAGGCTGGTGCGCGCCAACTTCGCCAAACCCTGGACCGAGGCCCAACGTGAGGAGCAGCTCATTCGGCGTGGGCGCTACGTCGAGTTCAACCTGCTCTATGATCGCGGTACGATTTTCGG
>JBKDZY010000172.1:0-5686 GCA_047971765.1 Hyphomicrobiaceae bacterium
ACGAGCACGATGCGTGGGGCGTCGACGTCTCGGTCGGCGGCTCGCAGAAGGGCATGATGCTGCCGCCGGGCCTCTCCTTCAACGCCATTTCCGACAAGGCGATCGAGGCATCGAAGACCGCCAAGCTGCCGCGGAGTTTCTGGGGCTGGAAGGACATGCTGGCCAACAACGAAAGCGGCTATTTTCCCTATACGCCTGCGACCAACATGCTCTACGCGCTGACCACCTCCGTCGAGATGCTGCATGAAGAGGGCCTCGACAACGTGTTCGCGCGCCACAAGCGACACGGCGAAGCGACGCGGCGTGCGGTGGCCACCTGGGGCCTCGAGAACTTCTGCAAGAATCCAGAGCGGTTCTCGCCCGTCCTGACCTCGGTGCTGATGCCGGAAGGCCATAGTGCGGATGCCCTGCGCAAGGTGATCTACGACCACTTCGACCTGTCGCTCGGCACGGGCCTGTCCATGGTCGCCGACAAGGTGTTCCGCATCGGTCACCTGGGTGACACCAACGACCTGACGGTTCTTGGTGCGCTGGCGGGTGTCGAGATGGGCCTCGGTCTTGCCAAGGTTCCCCACAAGAGCGGCGGCGTGGCGGTTGCCATGCAGTATCTGGCCGAAACGGCAAAGCCGTTTCCTGGCTGACCGCATCGCGGCCAGCCCGGGATGTGCGTTTCCTCCCGGGCTGGCTGCTCCCCTGTGACACACACCACGTTCGAGACGACGCCAGCGGGCCTGCGGCCTGCGCCATGCCGCGGGGCTGCCATGCTTCCGGGACATGGCGAACCGGTTTTCAAACCGCAGAATACGTGATCTTGTTCCGTCCCACCCCTATTGACGCGCCCGCGCGCGGCCAGCATTTCCTTCGTCCCGAAAGCGTTCCATGCCTCTTCTCCTGCTGCTGGCGCTGGCCGCCTTTTCCAGTTCGCTCTCCGTCCGCATTCTCGATCCGATCGTGCCGGAACTGGCGCGCGATCTTGGCACCCAGGTCACGACGGTGGCCCTGCTGGCCTCGGCCTTTGCCTTTCCGTGCGCGCTTGGCCAGCCGATCCTCGGGCCACTGGGGGATGCGTTCGGCAAGGCGCGCATGATCAAGGTGTGCCTGGCACTGCTGACGGTGGGCGGTATTGCCGCGACGCTGGCGCCCAACATCGAATTCCTGTTTGCCGCGCGCATCCTGAGCGGGTTCGCGTCCGGTGGCATCATCCCCATGTGCTTCGCCACCGTTGGCGACCGGTTCGAAATCCAGGACCGGCAGGTGGCCTTGTCGCGCATTCTCTCTGCGATCCTGACGGGGCAGCTTTCCGGAGCGATTGGCGCCGGGCTGATCGCCAGCGAGACATCATGGCGCGTGGTCATCCTGCTGACGGCAGTCACGAGCCTGATCGCCCTCGGACTCGCCTGGCGCGGGTTGCGTCCCCAGGGCGGCGCCAAACGCGCCGGCTTCACCTTCGAGACCATGCTTGCGAACTACGGGCGTGTCTTCGCCAATCCGGGCGCGGTTGTCTGCTATGGGGCCGTCTTCATCGAGGGAATGGCGATTTTCGGCATCCTCCCGTACCTCGCCGCCATGCTGGAGGAGAACCACACGGGCAGCATCCGCGAGGCCGGCTTCATCATTTCCGGCATGGCAGCGGGTGGCATCCTCTACACTTTTGCAGTCAAGTTGCTGCTGCGCCGCATCACCTACCTGACCATGATCCGGCTGGGCGGCCTCGTCACCGCCACCGGCTTTGGCGTGCTGGCGGCCTTCCTCACCTGGCCACCGAAAGCTGCAGCTTTCGTCCTGATCGGGTTCGGCTTCTACATGATCCACAACTCGATCCAGACGCAGGTCACGGAACTGGCGCCAGAGGCGCGCGGCGCCGCCATGGGGCTCCATGCCTTCAGCTATTTTCTGGGGCAGGCGATGGGTCCCGTGCTCTACGGGTTCGGGTTGAAGAACGCGGGACAGGTGGAGACAATCGGCGTTGCTGCCATCGTCATGCTGTTGCTGGGACTTGCAACAGCGGAAGGTTTCAAGAGACGTTCACAGTCAAGTGCATAGCTGGTGCGGGACATTTCCCGGCACCCCAAAAACCGGAGGCCCTGCCGTCATGCCGGATCTCATCCTCGAAGGCATCACCGTTGTTGACATGACCGAAGGCGTGGCCGGGCCCTGCACGACCATGCTGCTTGCCGACATGGGCGCCACCGTCACCAAGGTCGAGCGGAAAGCCGGCGACTGGCAACGCACCACGGGCACAGCACATTTTGCCGGCCTGGGGAGCGCGTTCTTCCTGGCACTGAACCGCAACAAGCGGGATGTGGGGCTGGATGTGGCTTCAGCTGACGGGCAGGAGGCCATGCGGCGGCTGGTGGCGAAGGCGGACATCATCGTTTCGAACTACCGGCCAGGGGTCATGGGCAAGCTCGGCCTCGGCTACGACGCCTGCCGCGCACTCAACGAGCGGATCATCTACTGCACCATCTCGGGTTTCGGCCAGGACGGCCCCTACGCCCAGCTCCCGGCGAGCGACACCGTCGTGCAGGCGGTGAGCGGTGTTATGCAGATGGTGGGGGAAGCGAACGGGCCACCCTTGCGGGTGGGGTTTCCGCTGACCGACATGACAGCCGCCAACCATGCCGTGCAAGCCATCCTGCTGGCGCTTTACGGCCGCGCGACGGGCCGCAAGGCCGCCAGCGAGATCGACATCAGCCTGACGGCGGCGGCCCTGGGCCTGCAGAACGCCAGTTTCAGCGAGTTCCTGCTGGCCGGCACACTGCCGAAGCGGCAGGGCAACCAGAACATGTCCCTGGCGCCGGCGGGGGCATTCGAGGTGGCGGGGGGCCGCTATATTTCCATCGCCGTGCTGCGGGACGAACACTGGGTCAAGCTATGCGCGGCTCTCGACCTGCCGGCTCTGGTCGAGGATGCGCGCTTCAAGACCAACGCCGCCCGCCTGACCAACCGCGAACAACTCGATGCCATCATCGAGCCGATCTTCATCGGCGGCAGCATGGACTACTGGCTCGACCGCCTGCGGGCCGCCGACATCCTGTGCGGTCCGATCAACACGTTCGCGGACATCGCAGCCGACAGTGCGCTCGCGTCCGGGCTGCCACTGGTCGAGACCATGCTGCCGGGGCACGACCGGGTGTTCGGCTCTCCGATCCGGATGGACGGGTCCTATTTCGCCACGCGCTCGCCGCCACCGGGCAAGGGCCAGCACACACGGGAGATCCTGGCCGAACTCGGCTTCAACACCGAGGACGTGCGCCGGATGCTGGAGAGTGGAGCAGCGTTCGAGATGGCGAGGGACTGAGGGACTTACGCCTTTCGGTGGACATGACATGTGCGAGGCCCCGTCGTAAGCCTGAAGGCACTGCAGGTGCGTGCGCCTGCCGAGGCGATGGTCCGGGATAAGGTGCCGTGCTGACGATCACAAGCGAGCAGAAGCGGGCGATCAAGTCGCTCGTCCGCAGGGGCAACACCTACTATCGCCGAATGGCCGATGCAGGGGCGATGGTGCGCGGGCGGCTGCTCAATGTTGCGCCGATTTCCATCACCTACCGTGGCGCCTACGAAAGCTACGCGCAGGCCATCAGCGCCGTCCCTGCCAGCAAACTTCCCGGCTACAACCATGAAGACATTGCCGAGACCAGCTTCGATTTCATGTGCCGGCTGGCGCCCTGGGACTATCCGGTGCTCTACTGGCTCAACCGCCTGCTGGGCGACAACGGCGGTCATATCCTCGATGCGGGCGGCCACATGGGGACGAAATACCGGGCGTTCTCCGGCTACATCGATTTCGGGCCGGATGTCACCTGGACCGTCTACGATCTGCCTGAGATCATCAAGGCCGGTCGGCGCAAGGCTGCCGAGGACCATCTCGACGCCCTGACCTTCATCGACGCGCCTGGCGAAGCCGGACACGTCGATATTCTTCTGGCATCGGGACTGCTGCAGTATCTGGACATCAGCTTCACGGATCTGATCGGACAACTGCGGCACAAGCCACCGTCCATCATCATCAACAAGCTGGCGGTACGCGACGGGGACATGGTGGTCACGCTGGAGAATTTCGGGCCTGCGCTGGTGCCCTATCAGATCCGGTGCCGCGACGACTTTTTTGCGGAAATCCGGGCGCTCGGCTATCGCGTCGTGGACGAGTGGCAAAACCCGACGCTTGCGCATGTCATTCCGACCCATCCGGAACTCGGACCGTCGACAAGTCTTGGGCTGGTGCTTGAGCTCGCCTGAAGGTGTCCCCCTTGAGCGGCGGAGTGGCGCCCACGGCCCGGGCCGCAGGTGCGGGCTGAGCGTCTCCATCCAAATCTGAAACGTTCTACGCGCTCAGACCAGCAGAGAGGTCCGGTAGACGAAGGTGTGTCGATAGGCCATCATTTGCGGCGAGCAGTCCGGATGGACCGATGTCAACGTGTTCAAGGATAGCGGCTATGCCTGTCAAAGCAGCCTCGGCGCCTGATGCGGGAGCGCCGGCACGGTTTCAAGTCAATCTGCTGGGCGACACGATTGCAGCCGAGGTGATCGGGCTCGACCTGACCCGGCCATTCGATGCGGCGACATTGAAGGCTGTGAAGGATGCCTTCCTGCGCTATCGCATCCTGTGCTTCCGTGACCAGAACCTGACCAAGCCGCAGCAGGTTGCGTTCTCCGAGCAGTTCGGCGAACTCGAGCGGCACACACTGCGGAACAAGGGGCAGGACCTGCCGCTCGTACACATGGTGACGAACCTCGGGCCGGACGGCAAGCCGACGGGAGTCGTGAAATCCCAACTCTGGCACTCCGACAAGTCGTTCAGGCCGGCGCCGTGCATGGCGACCATCCTGCACGCGGTGGAGCTGCCTCCTGTCGGCGGGGAGACGTATTTTGCCGACATGTATTCCGCCTACGACGCGCTCAGCGCAGACGCAAAGGCGGAGGTGGACGACTTGCGCGTCGTGCATAGCTGGGCGCTGTCGCGCGAGAACACCGGACGGGTGATGTCACAGGAAGAGATCGACGATGCACCGCCGATGGCACACCCGCTGGCGCGTGTCCATCCCGAGACCGGCAAGCGGGCGTTGTTCATGGGCTGCCATGCCTCGCATCTGGAGGGGTGGGATTTCGCGGCCGGGCGTGCGCGGATCGAGGCGCTGGAAGCACACGCGACACAACCGCAGTTCCTCTATGCGCACGCCTGGCGCAAGGGTGACGTGCTGATGTGGGATAACCGCTGCCTGCTGCACCGGGCCAACGCCTCGTTCGATGCCGCCAAACATCCGCGCGTGCTGCCCCGGACGTGCGTCAGGGGAACGCCCACCGGGTAGAACACATCGACCCTGGCTCGCATCGCCAACGGGTCATCCGGCCCGCGCGTCGTTCGCTGCCTCGTGCCTTGGATTGGCGGCTGGCTGTCTGCGGCGTTCGTCCCGTCGGGCTGATACCGTCCATGCCTTCCAGTAATTGAAGACGCCGCCCAGCAGGAACAGGATGCTTCCGCACAAATAGAGCGCGGCCAGGAATGCATAGACCTGCTCGCGCGTCACGGCGTCCTTCATGTCCCACAGGTAGGGGAACGAGGCCACGAAAAACAGCAACGACCCGGTGACGAATGCCAGCGCCGTCAAATTCATGAGTTGCAGGATCACGATATTGTCGGCCCGCACGATCTGCAGGACGTTGATGACTGCACCGATGATGAAGA
>JBKDZY010000173.1:0-12423 GCA_047971765.1 Hyphomicrobiaceae bacterium
TGGGACAACGACACCCACCTGTGGTTCAAGCGGGCCAAGAGCTCGGAAGTCTTCCTCGGCACGAGCGAATATCATCGCGAGCGCCTCATGCAGTGCTGGAACGTTTGAGAAGGAGCGGCGAGAAATGACAGAGATCACCGCTGACGAAGTCCGCGCCGAAGTCCGCAAGTGGCTCGAGGAGAACTGGGACACGAACCTTGGCCTCGTCGAATGGCGCAACAAGCTTGTGGATAGCGGCTGGGGCGCCCCCCACTGGCCGAAGGAGTGGCATGGCCGTGGCCTGCCGGTTGGCATGGTCCCCATTGTCGACGAGGAATTCGACCGCATCGGTGCGGTTGGTGTCGCCAAGATGGGCATCCGCACGCTGGCCGCCGCCACCATCCTTGCGCACGGCACGGACCTCCACAAGCAGCGCTTCCTGCGCCGTATCCTTACCGGCGAGGATACCTGGTGCCAGCTCTTCTCCGAGCCCGGCTCCGGTTCGGATCTGGCTGGCGCCATCACCCGGGCTGAAAGGCGCGGCAACAAATGGATCGTCAACGGCCAGAAGGTCTGGAACACCAGTGCACATCGCGCCGACTACGGCCTGCTGCTGGCGCGCACGAACATGGATCTGCCCAAGCACAAGGGCCTCGCCTACTTCATCATCGACATGAAGCAGCCGGGCGTCGAAGCCGTGCCCCTGCGCCAGATGAACAATCACGCCTCGTTCAACCAGGTGTTCCTGACCAACGCCGAGATCGAGCCCGAGTATCTGGTGGAGCAGGACGGCGATGGCTGGAAGATCGCCACCACCACGCTGATGCACGAACGCCGCGGTGCCGATGGCATGCGCCGCTATGCCCAGCCCACCCAGCGGCCTGGACGCATCTACAAGGAAGAAGCCGAGGAAATCGCGGTCGATCTCGCCCCATACACCTGGTATCCCCAGCGTACCGGCCGCGTTGACCTCGTCATCGAGCGCGCCAAGGAAACGGGCAGGAACACCGATCCCGTCATCCGCCAGGAAATCGCCAGGCTCATGATCATGGCCCGCTCGGCGGAATGGACGGCACGCCGTGCGCGCGAGGCGCAGCTTCAAGGCCGCCCGCAAGGGCCCGAAGGCTCCATCGGAAAACTGGCAGCCAGCAACATCGCACGCTTCGCCAATCGCGTGCACACCATGATCAGCGGCACTGACGCCATGCTGACAGGCAAGGACAGCCCCCGGGACGGCATCATCGCCGAAATCCTCGTCTCGACGCCTGCCATCTCCATCGCCGGCGGAACGGACGAGATCCAGAAGAACATCATCTCCGAGCGCGTCCTGAAAATGCCGAAGGAACCGCGCATCGACGCCGACCGTCCCTTCCGCGACGTCCCCAAGAACGCCCTGCCAAAGAATTGACGGCAGGCCAAGGGGCACATCACAGGGCCATAGCGTTTCCGCTTTGAGCATTAACGCTATGGCCGCAACTGCGGCTCAGGCGCACCACCAGATCTGGACGCGGCCGGGCTGTTGTCTTCGGGACATGATTTGCCAGGACGATGCCACCGCCTCGCGCACCGATGCGGCGTTCAGCAGGCCCTGACAATCAGGTCATGCACGCTGAAAAGCTGATCGTCATCGGTCCACACATCCGATGAGACCCACCCCGCCTGCTCGGCAAGCTGCCTGAAGCCGGCAATCGTGAATTTGTGCGAATTCTCGGTGTGGATGCTCTCCCCTTCCGCGAAATGGAAGCCGTGTTCCCCGACTTGAACCGACTGGTCGCGATCGCTGACAAGATGCATCTCGATCCGCCCCAGCGCATCATTGTAGCGCGCCTCATGCTGGAACGCGTCAAGCTCGAAATCACCACCGAGTTCACGGTTGATTCGCGTCAGTACGTTGAGATTGAATGCCGCCGTCACACCCGCCGCATCATCATACGCACGCTTCAGCGTCTTCACGTCCTTCTGCAGATCAACACCAATCAGCAGGTGTGCGCCCTCGCCGAGACTGCGCCGGAGCACGGAGAGCAGCTTCACGGCCTCTCGTGGCGCAAAATTGCCGACCGTCGATCCCGGAAAAAATCCCACCAGCTGCTTGCCTTGATAGCCCTTGGGCAACGCAATCGGCTGGGTGAAATCACCGACAATGGGCGCAATCGAAAGTGCCGGAAACTGATCCTGCAACCGCGCCGCCGCCTGGTCGAGCGCTGTGGCTGACACGTCGATCGGAACATAGGCTTCGAGCTGGCGCATCTCGGAAAGCAGCAGCTCGGTCTTGACGCTGGATCCCGATCCGAATTCAACAAGAACCCGGGCGTCCGCTACCTCTTGCGCAAACTTCCGGACATGCCGCTCGAGAATGCCGAGTTCCGTCACCGTCGGATAGTACTCCGGCATCCGGGTGATTTCCTCGAACAACGCACTGCCGCTCGCGTCATAGAAATACTGGCACGGCAATGTCTTTTGCGGCTTCGACAATCCCGCCACGACATCCGCCTCGAACTGCGCCCGCTCGTCCTGCCCTTCGGCCGCGACCAGCTCCACTTTCCGTCCCTGGGCTGCCATCACACATTATCCTTGGCCAGTCGTACCCCCATGAATTGCCACCGCTGATGGGGATAGAAGAAGTTCCGATAGGTGGCCCGCGTGTGTCCCGCCGGCGTCACGCACGATGCCCCCCGCAGCACCTGCTGGCCCACCATGAATTTGCCATTGTATTCACCAACCGCCCCAGGCGCAGGCCGATATCCCGGATAGGACTGATAGGCACTCTGCGTCCACTCCCAGACGTCACCGAACATCTGCCGCGCGTCCGGGCCCGCTGGCGAAGCCACAGCAACGGGTCGCAAGGCGCCGCGCGCCAGCAGATTTCCTTCGCAGGGCAAACCGGCCGCGGCCGTCTCCCACTCGAACTCGGTCGGCAAACGACACCCCGACCAGCGCGCGAACGCATCCGCCTCGTAATAGCTGACATGAGACACCGGCGCCTGCGCATCCACCGGCAGCAGCCCTTCCAGGGTCATCATGTGCCACTGGTCATCGCGCTTCTCCCAGTACTGCGGCGCATCCCAGCCTTCGCGCTGCACGCTGGCCCAGCCATCGGAGAGCCAGAGCAGAGGATCGCGATAGCCGCCATCCTCGATAAAGTTCCGCCATTCGCCATTGGTCACCAGCCGGTCCGCAAGCCTGAAGGGCTGCAACAACACCTGATGGCGCGGCAATTCGTTGTCCCAGCAGAAACCTTTGCCGTCGTGACCGACGTCCCGGATGCCGCCATCGAACGAAATCCAGCCGGCCTCTGAGATATCGCGAACCTCGGCTCGGGCGCCCGATCCAGGCTCCCTGTAGGCCGGTCGCAGCGGACTGGCGGCAAACAATGCGAGAATGTCCGTCAGCAGCAGCTCCTGATGCTGCTGCTCGTGGTTGATCCCGATCTCGATCAGTGAGGCAATGGCAGGGATCTCCAGCCCCCCGGCTGTCATCAGGCGTTCGAGAGCGCCATCCACATGTCGACGATAGGCAATCACGCGGTCAACCGGAGGCCGGGTCAGCAAACCGCGAAGAGGACGCGGATGCCGCGCCCCCTGCGTCTCGTAGTAGGAGTTGAAACAGTAGTTGAATGACGGATCGAATGTCTCGTACCCAGGCACATGATCCTTCAAGATGAACGTCTCGAAGAACCACGTCACATGGCCCAGATGCCATTTCGTCGGACTCGCGTCGTCCATCGCCTGGACAACCATGTCCTCCGCGCTCAACGGCTCTGCCAATTCGAGCGATAAGGCTCGGGTCTCGAAGAGGCGTTCTGCCAACCCTGGCGTCAAATCAAGCATACTGTCTCCAATTCACCATTCACACGACAGGATTGCAACCCCTCCAACCGTGCCCATGCGCTGCATCGCACGAACCGGGCCGGGGCCAACCATCAGTTGGCGTGCTGAAAAATACAGGCTGCCACGCAAAATGAGCAGGAATGCGTTGCAAGCCGTGCAGGTGAACGGGAGAAGACCAATCGCTCCAGGACTCACAATGGGCTGGGACCTGTGCGCGTCCTGGGAACGCCGGAGGTTCTTCAGGCATTCCGGGTCCACGTCCGCATTACGGGAGCGAAGCTCTGTAGAGCTTCGGGATGGGGTGAAAGCGCTGAGGCCCCGACTGCGGCCCGGAACTCATACGCCGCGCCTGCGCTTTAGCCCGGCGCAGTCCGTGCACGCAAACAAGCTGGACCGCCTCCAGTTAAACAGGAATCGGTCAGGCGAGCGGATTGCGGACTTGAGAACGCTCGGCTTGACCGGGTTTAAAGGCAAACGCGCCTATGAACCACACCGGGACAGCAACGAATCTTGCTGCCATTTCCTGCAAAAACGAACAGGCAAACGTCCGCGCGAGAACAGATTTCACGAAGTCATCTCTTGATGTCTCACGCGCAGTCAATCAGCCGCCCTCCCCCATCTCCTTCAGCGCGGCGCGGTCGATCTTGTTGTTGGCCGCGCGCGGTATTGAGGTTTCCACCAGGAATTTCGATGGCAGGAAGTCCCTCAGGATATGGGCCTGACAGTAGTTGAAGAAGACATTCTGATCCCAGCCCGGCTTCAGCACCAGAACGGCAACGATGCGGTCGATCCCGAAATCATCCCGCTGGGAAAAGACGCCACATTCATGGACACCCGGTGCCTTCGCGATCTGTGCTTCGAGAATTTCCGGCGTCGTCTTCGTCCCGCCGACATTCAGGATGTAGTCGCTGCGCCCAAGGATCACGAGGTCTCCGTCCGGATTGAGCGATCCTGTATCACCCGGAAAGTGATGTTGCATGGGCGCACGGCCTCGCCATCCCGACTGGGTGTGGAAAGGCAGCACACCGGCGCTGGCTCCAACCCTGATCTGGCCGATTTCGCCTTGCGGCAGAACCTCTCCGTCCGACCCGATGATATCCACCACAACGCCGGGCACGGGCGCCCCCACATTTCCCACCCCGCGCGCCTGCCACTGGGAACAGATCACCCCGGTTTCCGTCGAGCCGTAGAACACAACCAGCTTCTCCGCCAGAAGTTCACCGACCCTGCCGGAGAGCTCTGGCGAGGCAAGGCTGCCGGCCGTCAGCATCAGCCCGAGACGGGGAAACGATGCCCGCGTGCTATCGATATGGTTGACGATTTCCGCCAGCGTGTAGGGTGTCGTCATCAGGGCGCCGATACCGTGATCGCGCAAGGCGGCGGTCAGGGTCGCATAGTCGGTGCTGTCCGCAACAAACAGCGAACCGCGCGCGAGCACGTTGAACAACATCAGATAGCCAAGCGATGTGGAAAGCTGCATGCCGCACATCAGGGCAGCACAGCGAGGCAGATCGCTGCCCAGCCCGAAATGGTAGCTGAGCAACCGCTCCTCGATCATGCGATAGGTCAGCATCACCGCTTTCGGAACGCCCGTGCTGCCTGACGTCAGCATCACCCGGCAGAGCTCATCGCCTCGCTGCTGCGGACGCGACGGCACGCCCCCGGACACATCCGCCCGTTCCCTGAACAGGGTCGCCGCCTGGACAACGGCCACGCCGCCGAATCGTCCCCCCTCGCAAACCCCGTCTGCCAGGATGACCTTCAGCGCAACATCCGGCTCCTGCCCCACCTTGATGCCCGCGATCGACATCGACGCAATTCCACGACGCGCCGTCGCAAGCAGCAGTAGCGCGTGCTGCCGCTGGTTGCGCACATCCAGCCCGACAATATCGCCACGACCCAGCCCCATATCAGCCAGACAGGCATCCAGCGCGGCAAGTTCCCCGCCAAGCTCGCGATAGCTCGTCGGACGTTCTTCAAGGTCGGGAAAAAACAGAGCTGGTGCTTCGGGCTGATAGCGAGCGTGTTGCTCGAACGCCGAAAAAAAAGCCATGACACGCACCTACGTTGCTGGTTGCGGCATCCGCCCTGAATTGCGCCGGCAAGGCCACACTGATGAACAGATCAGATGAGTGGAAACGGCCGGGGGCAGGCCCCGGCCAGGAAGGAACCGATCAGCGCCTTGCCAGTGGCAGGCCGCCGGCCGGATCAGAACTTGTAGTTGAGACCAAGCCTGCCCAGAACGAGCGAGTGCTCATACTGAACCTGGTTGTCGGCATCGAAATAGCTCGGATCCTTCGCACCCGCGCGCTCGGACTGTGCCTGCACCCAGAGAGCTTCGCCCCGCAGCGAGACGTGCTCGGTCAGCATGTGCTCAACACCCCCGCCGATGACCAGGGCAGGCCGCCAGCTCGATGACTTGAAGTTCCCCCCTTTGGGAGCACTTCCGCTGGTCTCGAGCACATTCATGTTGTTCTTGGTATTCAGGAAACCCGCACCGAATGTCGTATAGAGCAGGGTACCGTCCGCCACATCAATGCCGACGCGCGCCCTGATCGTCGCCAGCCCCGACATGCTCTGGGAAATGTTGGACAAGCCCTCGGAATCGACGTGCTGGATATGGTAGGATTTCTTCATCCCCCCCAGCGCACTGATATCGGCCTCGACACCGAACACGAACCGCCTGCTCTGCCAGTTGTAGCCGATCTGGCCACCGCCAATCATGCCGAAGTTTTCGGTAGAGGTTTCCTGCCCCGAATAGCCTTCGAACATCGTAATATCCGATATGTCGGCCTTGCTGGTACCCGACCCAACCCCGGCATGAACACCCAGGTACATCCCGCCCCAGTTGAAGCGATTCCCCTCCTGGGCCATGGCCATGCTCGACATGGCGAAAAGCGATACCGTGGAAAAGAGCAGTAGTTTCCGTCCCCGCACGATGAAATCTCCTTTGCGTTCCACAATGGCTGTACGCAAAACGACCAATGCGCGTTCAATCGATGAGTGCATTTATTGGATATATGCACGCAAAAGGGGAAACAAGCGGCCACGGATAATCCAAACAACTTGTAATGGATGTGTTGCATAATAACACAACCATGACTATCAGTCTGGGTCGCACACGCACTCGGAGGGAAGCGGCAGTCTGGCCCGCCTCTGCAGCGTCCACGGAAGATCTGGATGTCCGCAATCAGACAGTCAGGGCGGCGAGGCGGGCCACTTTGCCCAGGTCCCGCTACTCGACACTCGCTATCGCTTCCTCCTAAGGTTCGGGCCGAACCCTGAAACCGAAGCGAAAGCGAGCCCTACTCATGCCGAACGTGCCCGAATATGAAATCTACGCCATCCGCTACGCCAAGCAGGACCTTCGTGACGAAGGACACATGTTCATGGGCGGCGAACACGGCAAGATGGTCCAAGGCCTGGATTTTTTCACATATGTCTTGAAAGGCGGAGGCCGCAACTGGATCGTGGACACCGGCATGACGGCCGTGCAGTCGAAACGCATGGGCCGCGAGTACGACTTCCTCTGCCGCCCCTCGGAAGCCTTGGCCCGCATCGGTGTTGACGCAGCGACCGAACCCGACGTCATCCTCACGCACGCCCATTTCGACCATGTCGGAACGCTCGAGGACTACAAGAACGCGCGCTTCCACATTCAGGACGAGGAGATGATCCACGTCACCGGGCGCGACATGACGATGAAGCCGTTTCGCGCCGCCTACCACCCCGATGACGTCAAGCAGCTGATTGACCTGGTCTACGCGGACCGCATGGTTTTCCACGATGGCGACGTGGAAATCGCCCCTGGCATCGAGTTCATTCTCGTCGGTGGGCACGCCCGTGGCCAGGCGGTGCTGCGCGTCAATACCAAACGCGGCTGGGTCGTACTGGCATCGGATGCGGTGCACGTCTACGACGAGACGGATTTCGAGCGCCCCTTCGCCATCTTCTACGATCTGGCCGGTATGATCGACGGCTATCGCCGCATCAATCAACTGGCGGGTCACCGTGATCTGCTCATTCCCGGGCACGATGCGCGCGTGACGAAAGCCTATCCGGCGGCGGGCCCCGGCATGGAGGGCCAGATCCTGCGCCTTGATGAACCGCCGAAGTGGTAGTCCCGCACCCCATCAGCTTAACCGAGCTGGATCGTGACGGTGATTAAAAACACATGCCGCGGGTCGCAATCGAAACGGCCCGCGGCCGAAACAGCGCGCGGCATGTTTCCAGATCATTGCGCCGCGTCGGCCTGCACATCAGCGAATTGCAACTCGGCAAGGCGGCGATAAAGGCCATCCCTGGCGATCAGCTCCCCGTGCGTGCCACTTTCAACGATCTGTCCGCCATCCAGCACCAGAATCCGGTCGGCGTGCTGCACGGTTGAAAGGCGGTGCGCCACCACCAGCGTCGTCCGCCCCTGCCGCAAGGTATCCAGCGCCCGTTGCACGGCAACCTCGCTCTCGGCATCGAGCGCACTCGTCGCCTCGTCGAGAAGCAGCACCGGCGCATCCCTGAGAATGGCGCGCGCAATGGCAATCCGCTGGCGCTGCCCGCCGGAGAGTGTCACCCCCCGTTCGCCAAGCTGCGTTGCATACCCATTGGGCATCGCACGGATGAAGGCATCGGCATGGGCCGCCACCGCTGCCCGTTCGACATCCTCCGCGCTCGCATCAGGCGCCCCGTACCGGATATTTTCCAGCACGCTGTCCGCGAAAAGTGCAACATCCTGTGGCACCAGGGAGAGCTTCTCGCGCATCGCATGCAGATCGGCCTGCGGCAACGCCACACCATCGAGCCGGATGACGCCGGACTGCGGATCATAGAACCGCAGCAACAGCGCCAGGATGGTGCTTTTGCCACCACCCGACGGCCCCACCAGCGCCACCGTCTGCCCTGGCTCGACCGTGAAGCTCACATCCGACAGGGCAGGTTCGTCCAATCGTGCCTGATAGGCGAAGGTCACGCGATCGAAGACGATCTCGCCGCGCGCCGGCGTGGGAAATGGCACCGGGTCGGATGGCGAGGTGATGTGCGGGGTGGTCGCCAGCAGTTCCGCAATCCGTTCTGCCGAACCGGCAGCCTGCTGCACTTCTCCCCAGACCTCGGAGAGGCCAGCAAGCGAACTCCCGGCAAACACCGCATAGAGAACGAACTGGCTCAACATGCCCGCGGAAATGGATCCGTCCCGGACCAGTGTCGCACCGTGCCACAACACCCCGACAACGCCCGCGAACACCAGGAAGATAACCACTGCCGTCAACCCGGCACGCGCCATCAGCCGCGTCTTGACGGCCTCGAACGAGCGCTCGACACCATCACCATAGCGCCGCGAAACGTGCGCTTCGCTGGTGAAGGCCTGCATGGTCCGGTGGGCCGACAGGTTTTCCGCCGCGTAGGCCGCTGCATCCGCCACCGTGTCCTGCGCCGACCGCGAAAGCTTGCGAACCGAGCGCCCGAACCCCACCAGCGGCAGCACGATCAATGGAATGGCAATCGCCACCAGCCCTGCGAGACGCGGGCTTGTGTAGATCATCAGGCTCAGCGCACCGATGAACATGATCGTATTGCGCACGGCCTGGGAAATGGCTGAACCGGAAGCCGATGTCAGTTGCGTTGTATCCGCCGTGATCCGACTCATGATTTCGCCGGAACGGTTGGTCTCGTAGAAATTTGCACCGAGCGAGGCGAGGTGGGCGAACACCTTCTTCCTGAGGTCCGCAATCACCCGCTCGCCAAGCCAGTTGACCGCAAAAAAGCGGATTGCGCTCGCCGCCGCCAGGGCCCCGCCAAGAGCAATCAGACCGATAAAATAGGCGTTGACCACCTGGCCACCGCCAAGCTTGAAGCTGGAATCGATCATCCGGCGGACAGCCATCGGAATGGCCAGCATCGCAATGGCCGAGATGACCAGGGCAAACCCCGCCAGTATCACCATGCGCCGGTGAGCCATGATCAGGGGCAGCAGCGTTGCCAGCGGCTTCAACGATCGCCGACGGCCAGTGGGCTCCTCCGCCGGATCCACCTTGCCATTGCTGTCCTCATTCCGCCCATCGCGCACGGATCTGGCCCTTCTGGCTGCTTGCTGTTCCCTGTCGATGCCCCACACCGCTGTCCGGCTCAAGTGGTCATATCGTTGCGCCTGCGCCACAATGCCCTGCAACGCCAACCATGGCCGCATTATGAACTTCGTGTGGACAAATACATCCTTGCGTGCGCAATCGCCCAAATTGCGCCATAAGGGCGACGGCCTTTGTACCAGCCCGGGTATGTGGGCACGATCCGCCCGGAGGGGGCCTTCAGGACCTGCGACAAATGGCAGACGATCCCTATTCCGTTCTTGGTCTCTCTCGGACCGCCTCGGATGACGACATCCGGCGTGCATTCCGCCGCCTGGCAAAGGACCTGCATCCCGACGTCAACCCGAATGACGCCCGGTCCACCGAACGGTTCAAGCAGGTCTCCGCCGCCTATGAGCTCCTGGGCGACCCGGCCAAGCGCCGTCGCTTCGATGCGGGAGAAATCGACGCCAACGGCGAAGCCAGACGCACACATCAATACGCCGGCGCAGGCCGCGGCAATGGCGCCGACTATGGGTTCAGCGACATCTTTTCCGACATCTTCGGCCAAGGCAACGGCAGGGCCAATGGCGCCGCTGGCAGCGGTTTCAGCCTGCGCGGCCAGGACATGCGCTACACCCTGGACGTCGATTTCATGGAGGGCGTTCTCGGCGCGCGCAAGCGGGTCACGATGCCCGAGGGCGGCCAACTCGACCTCTCCGTTCCCGAAGGCGTCAAGGATGGCCAGGTTCTGCGCCTGAAGGGCAAGGGCGGCCCCGGTATCCGCGGTGGCGCAGCCGGTGATGCCCTGGTGGAGATCCGCGTCAGGCCCCATGAGCTGTTCAAGCGCCTCGATGACGACATCCACCTGGAAATCCCCATAACGCTGGACGAGGCGGTTCTCGGCGCCAAGATCGAGGTGCCGACGCCATCCGGGCGCGTTGCCGTCAATGTCCCGAAGGGAACGAGTTCCGGGCGCGCCCTGCGCCTCAAGGGCAAGGGCGTGCGCAATCCAGGTTCGGGGACGACGGGCGACCAGATCATCACGCTCAAGATCGTCGTACCGGACCCCGTCGACGAGAACCTCGCCTACTTCTTCACGGAATGGCGCAAGAAGAACGCCTATAATCCCGGACGCCCCTGATCCCGGCGCGGAGAGACCCGCCCAGGGCGGGACTTTGCCTGGGTGCCGCGCCGGCCGCTGCCCCACGTCGCCCACTGCCCCACGCCGCCCACTGCCCATGGCGTTTTTTCTGTCTGGCAACTATGGTCAGGCCATGAGGACCCGCGGATGGGCCGCGACGGGTCCCGACGGTCGGGCATGGAAACCCCATCCGGCCGCGCGCAAAGGGGAAAAGCCATGCCAACGAAGCGCGACCAGGTCCTGTCCGGTGTCCTGCCAATCGCACCGACCCCGTTTCACGACAACGGCGACCTCGACCCCGAAGGGATGCGCCGCGTCCTCGATTGCATGATCGACCAGGGCGTTGATGGCATTTGCATCCTGGCCAACTATTCGGAGCAGTTCCTGCTGTCGGACGCCGAACGCCAGACCCTGCTCGAGCTTTCGACCTCGCATGTGGCCGGCCGTGTTCCGGTAATTGCCACCATCAGCCATTTCTCCACACGGATCGTTGCCGAGCGCGCGCGCAAGGCAGCCGAGGCCGGCGCCACCATGGTCATGATGATGCCGCCCTACCATGGAGCCGGCCTGCGCGCGGGCGATGACGGCATGATCGAACACTTCCGTGAGGCCGCCAAAGTCGGAGGACTGCCGATCATGCTGCAGGACGCTCCACTCTCCGGCGTTCCCCTGAGCGTGCCTTTCCTGGTCCGTCTCGGCAAGGAAGTGCCCGCCGTCCGCTACTTCAAGATCGAGATGCCAGGCACCGCCCAAAAGCTCCGCGCCCTCATTGCAGCCGCCGGCCACATGATCGACGGCCCCTTCGATGGCGAGGAAGGCATTACGCTGATGGCTGACCTCGATGCAGGGGCCACCGGCACCATGACCAGTGCCATGTATCCTGACCTCATCAAGCCGGTTCTGACCGCCCATCTTGCAGGCCGACGGACGGAAGCCCTTGGCCGCTACACTGAACTGCTCCCGCTGATCAATTATGAGAACCGCCAGACCGGCCTGCGAGGGACCAAGACGATCATGAAGGAAGGCGGGGTCATCCGCTCTGATGCCGTGCGCCATCCGCTCGAGGCCTTGGATGCGGCCACGAAAGCCGGCCTTCTGGAGTTGGCGCGCCAAGTCAATCCACTGGCCCTGCGTTGGGGGAGATGAGACACAACGAGGCCTCGCAAACCGCCTGCCCTCACGGGTGGGCGGGCAATTTCGGAAGGCGAACAATCATTTGACCTATCTGCCGTTGACCGCCACTGATGCAACGTCACGCACCGGCAGGCGCGATGAAATCGTAACCATCAAAACAGACTTCGCCGCAGTGCAGCATAAGCGTTGACACAGGACGGTGACTTCCGGGTAAGATCGCAACCATGACACGATCTGCAAAATCAGAGCGCAAGGCGGCAAAACCCCGGGTTGCAAAACC
>JBKDZY010000174.1:0-4367 GCA_047971765.1 Hyphomicrobiaceae bacterium
ACCGCCATCGTCGCGCGGCGCCACGCCGGCCATGCAACGCCCCGCCGAGCCGACAGGCATTCCCAGGACGATACCGCTCGGCGGGCATCCGTCCCAGCGGCCATTCTCGGACCAGAGGGCCCCCAATGCCAATGCGCCATCAGCGCAGAACGCCCAGCCTCCGTCGATTGAGCCGGCGATGAGTCCACCGCCGATAACGAACCGATCGCCACCCCCGAGGCCCTCGGCGTCGGGGCAGGGTGCCAGCACGATGCCACCGGCGCGGCCCAGGGCCGACCTCGGCGCGAGTACCCAACCGCCCACCGCTGGCCGCCGCAAGACGCTCGAGCAGTTGTCGCCGTCGTTGGCTGCAAGCCTGGATCGCCTCGCCGGCAAGGCCAAGAAGAACCCGGACGCGGCCGAATAGGCGGCGCACTTTGCCCGCCGCTCTGCAATCAATGCGGAGCGCCCGGTTGAAGACCGATACGGTCCGTGAGCGCAAACAAGCCCAACCTCTATGCGTGCCCGGCTTCGCTCACCAGAAAGCCCGGATCGACGCCAATAATGCCGAGCGCACGCTCGTAGGTGTGCTCGATGTCGTCCGAAAAGATGAGATCTTCATGCGCCGGGCAATGCAGCCAGCCGTTGGCGTGGATCTCACGCTCCAGTTGGCCGGGATCCCATCCCGAGTAGCCGAGCGCCAGAAGGAACTTCTCTGGCCCCTTGCCCGATGCAATCGCGCGCAGCACATCGACGGTACCCGTCAGGCAGATTCCCTGATCGACCTTGAGGGAGGTGTGCCTGTCCAGATAGTCGTCCGTGTGCAGCACGAACCCGCGGTCCTTGGCAACCGGTCCGCCGACATGCACGGATCGTTTCTGGAAATGCTGCCCCGCCGCTTCGTCCTTGTCGGTGACCTTCAGGTCGAGCTGCTCGAACAGCTCCGACAGCGTCAGGTTGCCGGCCCGCTGGTTGACAATTAATCCAAGTGCACCGTCGGCGGAATGCTGGCACATGTAGATGACGGCCTGCCGGAAACGTTTGTCCGACATTGTCGGCATGGCCAGCAGCAGTTGCCCTTCAAGCGATCCTTCGCGCTTGGGCGTTTTCGATTTCCGGCGAGTGCTCATGGACGAATGCCTATTGTTCGCTGCGGCTCGTCAAAGGCAGATCAAACCAGCGTGAAGACAAACGCTTGTGAGGTTGGCCTTTGCGGTGGGAGCCATTAGATTCCACCTTGATGGATACCACCCATGTCGTGGCACGGCAGACCAACGGCAATATAGCAGGACGATAATTGCAGATGGCAAAAAATTGCTTCCGTCTCGTTGCAGCCATGCTTGCCTTGGCGTTTCCAGCCCTGTCGGCAGCAGCCACCGAGCAGCCCGGCTACGCCACCTCTTGGCTTTCCGAGCAGATGTCGCGCGTGAGAATGATTGGTGGCGCCGCTCCCGGACGTGATGGTAGGCCGCAGGCCTTTGCAGGCCTCGAAATCGCCCTCGACGAAGGCTGGAAGACCTATTGGCGCAACCCGGGCAGCTCTGGCGTGCCTCCGTTTGTGGAATTGAAGGACTCGAGCAACGTCGCCGCCATCAAGGTGCTGTTTCCGGCCCCCAAACGCTTCACCGGCCGCGATGGCGATACCATCGGCTACAAGCATCACGTCATCCTGCCGATCGAGATCGAGCCCAAGGATCCAGCCAGGCCCGTCGTTCTGGCGGTCGCGGTCGAGTTCGGGATCTGCAAGGATATCTGCATCCCGGCCCAGGCCAATCTGGCGCTGTCTCTGCCTGCCAGGGCCGAGATGAAACCGGCAGGCAGGGCGCTGGGGGCGGCGTTGTCGCGTGTGCCGCGCGCAGGCGTCGCCGGCAACAATGATCCCCGACTGGAGTCCGTGAAGATCACCCTGTCGGGCAAGCACCCGTCCGTCTTGTTGAACGTGCGCTTCCCTGGCGAGGCCTCGCACGCCGATATTTTCCTCGAGGCGCCCGATGGCTCCTGGATCCCCAGCCCCAGGCGTGATGGCATCGCCGCGGATGGCAGCCGCCGCTTCAAGGTGGACCTGACCCAGGGCGCCGATCTCGCCGACCTCAAGGGGCGCGAGATCCGTGTGACCATGATCGGCGAAAAGGGCCAGTCCGAGACCCAGTTCAAGTTCGAGGCGAATTGATTGGCGCCAGCGGACGGTCTGGCGGCGGGGCAGAACCAGGTCGCTAGCGCAAGAGCCTGATCAGCTGAGATGGAAGCAGTCCTGCATCCATCGAAGACGTGAATCAGTCTCTCAAACAAAGTGTTGGAGCAGGCCTCCAGCGTGGATGTGATTCCATTTGAGCCAAACCTGCTCTACTAGTTCCGTGCCATGCCATCGGCCGTGTTGTGGCTGGTCGCCGAGTTGAGCTTCTGCATCATGTCGCGAAGCGCGGGCCCGCTGTTTCCTGCCGTGCCCTGGTGCTGTCCCGTTCCCATCGCGGATGACTGCGACTTCTGCCATTTCCGGATGACATCGTCGATGGATCCGTGCGTCGAGCCAGCCTGAAGTTCCTGCATCATCTGGCGCAGGTTCGGGCTGCTCTTGTCGACCGGTTCCGCGCTCTCCGCCGAAGAGGCCACCTTGGACGGCTTCGCTCGTGGGATCGGCGGCACCGGCGCACTCGGCAGAACTGCCTGGGACCTCTGCCAATTCTGGATGACCGCGTCGATCGACCCATGCGTGGCGCCCGAGCGGAGCTGCTGCATCATCTCTTTCAGGCTTGGACCGCTGGAGTCGACCGGATCGGCGGACTTGCCGGCTCTTGACCTGGAGGTCTGTGAATTCCGCCATTTCTGGATGACGCCATCCACCGAACCATGGCTGGTCGAAGAATTGAGCTGTTCCATCATGCCGCGAAGGCTGGGCTCGTTTCCGGCCGGCTGCGACAGCGCCGGTCCCGAGGTCGCAAGCAGGAACACGCTTCCGGATACGATCGCCTTGAAAGTCATAGGGGTTACCCTCGGCAAAAAGTGACGAAGTGCCTCGAGAAGTTAGACCTTGGACGCCCGCCCGGCAATCGGTAGCCAACCAGGATGGGCTGAAATGGTTTGCAGCCCATCCTTGATCAGCGGAGGAAATGGATAAATAAAATCAATATGATGTGGCGGGTGTTGCGCCCACGCAGCTCGGGGCGGGCAGATCGATCATGGGAGCCCGTTCGGGACAGCGGTCAACGGTGTATTAAATAATCTCGTTTACCAATTGCATCTCAGATTTGTCGAATTGCCTGCCTACCCTGGAGTGGTCCGCGCAACAGGTGAGCATGGGTGTTCGGCATCAGTGGCGGAAGTCCCGAGTTTTAGGAATTGTGCGTCATGTATGTGAAGTTGATGGCTGCCGCCCGCAAGGCGTCGTGTTATGCCAGGGTCGCATCGTTGGTCGTGACCGGGGTTGCTGTTTCGGGCACCACCGTCGCCGCAGGTGAAAGCTGGCCCCGCCAGGTCGAAGCGACCTACCGGATTGCCTTCAACGGCTTCAATATCGGCACCTTCGCCTTTCGCGCCCACATGGATGGCGCCACCTATAGCGTGGAAAGTGAAGCACGCCTCTCCGCTCTCCTGGGCGTTCTCAAGTGGCATGGCGCCTCGCGCAGCACCGGCAGCCTGTCCGGGCTGAAGGCCATTCCGTCGTCCTATCGTTTTGATTTCGATGGAACGGGCAACACCGGCTCGATCAATATGCGCTTCCGCCATGGCGATGTGACCCGGGTCGCGGTCGTTCCCGACAAGCCGGACAGCGCCGATACCGTCCCGTTGCGCTCGGGCCACCTCAAGCATGTCATCGACCCGTTGAGCGCCGTCCTTGTGATGAGCCATGCCCCGCGCGGCAATGTCTGCGCCAGGACCATTCCGATTTTCGATGGCAAGCAGCGCTTCGATCTGTCGTTTTCCTATGTCCGCCAGCAGGCGATCTCCGAACAACGCCCATCGGGGCAGCCGGCCGTCGCAACCGTGTGCAGGGTCAACTATCTGCCCATCGCCGGTCATCGCATGACCAAGGAGACCCAGCACATGGCCAAGAGCACCGGCATCGAAGTCGTCATGCGGCCCGTGCCGAGCGCGGGCGTGTATGTCCCCTACCAGATCACGGTGCCCACGGTGGCCGGATCGGCGACCCTGACGGCCGAGCAGGTTCGGATCCAGACACGCTTTGAACAGATCGCTTTGATCCATTGATAATCCCGATTTTCACGCGCGGCCCGGCCCGTGCGTGAAAAAATCGAGGCCTTTCGTGTTGATTCTCTTTTTGTTCCGATGGAGAAATGCAAAGATTACTTGATTGCGAGGCGTCGCTTTGCCATGCCTCAGTCCACAACGGGCTGTCGAGGGAGAGGGCATTTTGGCGTTCCAGCACCGTA
>JBKDZY010000175.1:0-7492 GCA_047971765.1 Hyphomicrobiaceae bacterium
GCCGAAAGCGTGGACAAGGCCGCCGACGGCATGAGCGTCACCTTCAAGCTCCGGCCCGAGGCCCGCTTCTCGGACGGGAAACCGGTAACGGCCCAGGATGTCGTCTTCACCTTCGATATCCTCAAGGCGGAAGGGCATCCGAGCTACCGCATCACGCTGCGCGATGTCACCAAGGCCGAGGCGCTGGACGACCACACGGTACGCTTCATCTTCCAGGGCAAACTGGTGCGCGACCTGCCACTGGTGGTTGGGGGCCTCTCCATCCTGCCGAAGCACTACTACGACACCCACAAGTTCGCCGAGACGACACTGAAGGTGCCGGTCGGATCGGGGCCCTACACCATCGCCGACTACAAGCAGGGACAGCATGTGACCTACAAGCGGCGCGCGGACTGGTGGGCCAAGGACCTTCCAGTCATGCGCGGGCGCTACAATTTCGATGAGCTGCGCTTCGAGTACTATCGCGACCGCACGGCCGAGCTGGAAAGCATCAAGTCGGGCACGATCGACTACCGGGAGGAGTTCACCTCACGCGACTGGGTCACGGCCTACAACATTCCCGCCGTGCGCAACGGATGGCTGATCAAGGTGACGCTACCCGACGACACGCCGTCCGGCGAGCAAGGCTACTTCATGAATACGCGCCGGGAGAAGTTCAAGGACATTCGGGTCCGCCAGGCCCTCGGCCTCGCCTTCGACTTCGAATGGACCAACAAGAACTTCTTCTACAATCTCTATACGCGCACGGAGAGCTACTTCGAGAACTCCGACATGAAGGCGACCGGCATGCCGGGGCCGGCGGAACTGGCGCTGCTGGACCCGTTCCGCGACAAGGTTCCGCCTGCTGTTTTCGGTGAAGCCATCAAACCGCCGGTCAGCGACGGTTCGGGAACGGACCGCAAACTGCTGCGCGAGGCCCAGAAGCTGCTGATTGCGGCGGGCTGGAAACTCGACACCTCCGGGCGTGGACCCGCCGTGCTGCGCAATGCGAAAGGCGAAGCGTTCGAGATCGAGTTCCTGAACACCGGACCGACGATGGAGCGTATTCTCGCGCCCTACGTCAAGAACCTGGGCTTGATCGGCATTCGCTCCACCATTCGCACCGTCGATTCGGCGCAGTACGAGCGGCGCGTGAAGAGCTGGGACTACGACGTCATCACCTCCCGCTTCACCATGGGATTGACGCCTGGAGTCGAGCTCTTCAACTACTGGGGCAGTGAATCGGCAAACTCCGAGGGCAGCCGGAACCTGTCCGGCATCAAGGACCCGGTGGTCGATGCCCTGATAGAGAAAGTGATCGTCGCCAAATCACGTCCGCAGCTGGTGGCGGCGACGCGCGCCATCGACCGGGTGCTGCGCGCGGGTTACTATTGGGTCCCGCACTGGTACAAGGCCTCGCATACCATCGCCTACTGGGACAAGTTCGACCGACCGAAGGTCAAGCCCAAGTACGCGCTGGGAGTCATCGACACATGGTGGTACGACCCTGCCAAGGCCGAGAAACTCAAGTCGCGATGACATCATCCGACTTGTCGCAGTGGCGCTCGTTCGCCGATCGACTCTAACACGCGGGACCCGGACGGACCATGGCCGCCTACCTCATCAAGCGCCTGCTGCTCGTCATTCCGACGCTGATCGGCGTGCTCACGATCACCTTCCTGCTGGCGCAGTTCGCGCCCGGCGGGCCCGTCGAGCGCATCATGGCGCAGTTGACAGGGACTGATGCCGGCGCCACCGCGCGGTTTGGTGGCGGCAGCGGTGGCGACGGCGCACGCCCGACCTCCGCCGGCGGCGAGGGTGCGGGCTCGCGCTATCGGGGCTCGCAGGGGCTCGATCCGAAGTTCATCGAGGATCTGAAGAAGCAGTTCGGTTTCGACAAGCCCTGGTATGAGCGCTACGCCAAGCTGGTATGGGACTTCGCGCGGTTCGATTTCGGGCGGAGCTACTACCGGGACATTTCGGTCGTCGAGCTGATCAAGGAAAAGATGCCGGTCTCGATTTCGCTCGGCATCTGGATGCTGCTGGCCACCTACCTGATCTCGATCCCGCTCGGCATACGCAAGGCGGTGCGCGATGGCAGTCCGTTCGACGTGTGGACATCGGGTGTCCTGGTGGTCGGCTATGCCATCCCGGGGTTCCTGTTCGCGGTGCTGCTGATCGTGCTGTTCGCGGGCGGATCGTTCTTCCAGTGGTTTCCGCTGCGAGGCCTGCAATCTGAGAACTGGGCTGACCTGTCACTGGTGGGCAAGGTCCTCGATTACTTCTGGCACCTGGTGCTGCCGTTGACGGCCCTGGCGGTCGGCTCGTTCACGACCATGGTGCTGCTCACCAAGAACTCGTTCCTGGACGAGATCCGCAAGCAGTACGTGATCACGGCACGCTCGAAGGGCATATCGGAAACGCGGGTGCTCTATGGCCACGTCTTCCGCAACGCCATGCTGCTGATCATTGCCGGTTTCCCGAGCGCGTTCGTCAGTGCGTTCCTTTCGGGCAGCCTGCTGATCGAACAGATCTTCTCGCTCGACGGGCTGGGGCTTCTGGGTTTCGAATCCATCATCAACCGCGATTATCCGGTCGTGTTCGCCACCGTCTACATCTACGCCATGATCGGCACGGTGCTGCATATCGTGTCTGACTTCGTCTACACCCTGGTTGATCCGCGGATCGACTTCGAGTCGCGGGAGGTGTGAGATGAACGACGCACCTGAAACCACGCCCCCGCTGGAACGTGCAGCACAGGCCAGGCCCGACAGCGCCAGCACGGTCAAACGGTTCCTCGGCGTCAGCTACCGCATCTCGCCCATCAACCGCCGGCGACTCGACAACTTCAAGGCCAACCGGCGCGGCTACTGGTCGTTCTGGATCTTCGTGTTCCTGTTCTGCTTCACGCTGTTCGCGGAAGTCATCGCCAACGACAAGCCGATTGTCGTGAGCTACAAGGGCGACCTGCTGTTTCCGGTCCTCGTCGATTATCCCGAATCCCGCTTCGGCGGCTTCCTGGCCGTGACCGACTACAAGGATCCTGTCGTCTCCGACGAGATCGAGCAGCACGGCTGGATGTTGTGGCCGCCGATCCGCTACTCCTACAGTTCGATCAACAAGGACTACCCACGCATCAAGGGGCCGGATGGCCGTTGCCTCGGTTTCCCGGCACCACCCTTCTGGGCGACCTCGGCACCCTTGTGCGACACCCAGCCGGAGCAGCTTGCCAGGTACCGGGCGCTCGGCAACCGCAACTGGCTCGGGACGGACGACCAGGGCCGCGACGTCGTTGCCCGCATCATCTACGGCTTCCGTCTGTCGATCCGGTTCGGGCTGCTGCTGACGCTGTTCTCATCCGTCGTCGGCATCATGGCGGGTGCGGTACAAGGCTATTTCGGCGGTCTCACGGATCTCATCTTCCAGCGTGTGATCGAGATCTGGAACGCCATCCCGGCGCTCTATGTCCTGCTGATCATATCCAAAGTGCTGGTGCCGGGGTTCTGGACGCTGCTCGACATCCTGTTGTTGTTCCACTGGGTCAGCCTTGTCGGGGTCGTGCGCGCGGAATTCCTGCGCGGGCGCAACTTCGAATACATCAAGGCCGCGCGTGCCCTGGGCCTCACGGATGCCCGGATCATGTTCAAGCACCTGCTGCCAAATGCCATGGTCGCGACGCTGACATTCCTGCCGTTCGCGCTCTCGTCGTCGATCACGGCGCTTACGGCGCTCGACTTCCTGGGGCTCGGATTGCCGCCTGGATCGCCGTCGCTCGGTGAACTGCTGCTGCAGGGCAAATCCAATCTGCAGGCGCCGTGGCTCGCACTCTCCGCGTTTTTCTCGATTGCGCTGCTGCTGGCGCTGTTGATCTTCATCGGCGAGGCCGTGCGCGACGCCTTCGATCCGCGGAGGATCTTCAAATGAGCGAGCCTGTGCACAACGAAACACTGCTGACCGTCCGCGATCTTTCGGTCGAGTTCCGCTCAGGGCAGAACGCCACGCGCGCGGTCAAGGGCGTCTCGTTCAATGTCATGAAAGGCGAGACCGTGGCCCTGGTCGGCGAGAGCGGCTCCGGAAAGTCCGTCTCCGCACTCTCGATCACGCGCCTGCTGCCCTACCCTGCCGCGTCGCATCCCACAGGGGAAATCTTCTTCGAGGGACGCGACCTGCTGAAGGTACGGGAAAACCAGATGCGCGAGGTGCGCGGCAACTGCATCTCGATGATCTTCCAGGAGCCAATGACCTCGCTCAACCCGCTGCAGACGATCGAGCGGCAGGTGGGAGAGGTTCTGCGCGAGCACCGCGGCCTGCTGCCCAACCAGGCGCGGGCGCGAACCCTCGAGCTTCTGGATCTGGTCGGCATCAGGAACGCGAAAGAGCGCCTGGACGCCTACCCGCACCAGCTCTCCGGCGGACAACGCCAGCGCGTCATGATCGCGATGGCGCTGGCGAACGAACCCGATCTGCTGATCGCCGACGAGCCGACCACGGCCCTGGACGTCACCATCCAGGCGCAGATCCTGGCGCTGCTGCAGAAGCTGCAGGCGGAGATGGGCATGGCCATGCTGCTCATCACGCACGACCTGGGCATCGTCCGCAAGATGGCGAAGCGCGTCTATGTCATGCAGCACGGGAAGATTGTCGAGAACGGCGATGTGGAGCAGATCTTCACGGCACCGCAGGATGCCTACACCCAGCACCTGCTTGCAGCAGAACCCAAGGGCGACCCGCCAGCGCCCAATCCCGACGGCCCGGTCGTTGTCGAGACCGACGATCTCAGGATCTGGTTCCCGACCAAGCGCGGATTCTTCAAGCACACGGTCGGCCACATCAAGGCGGTCGATGGTGTCACCTTGAAGCTGAGGGCGCGCGAGACGCTCGGCGTTGTGGGTGAATCGGGCTCCGGCAAGACAACCCTCGGGCTCGCCATTCTGCGGCTGATCTCGTCCGACGGGCCGATCGTCTACATGGGACAGCGCATCGACGGGTTCGATTCCAGCGCCATGCGGCCGCTACGTCGGGAAATGCAGATTGTTTTCCAGGATCCCTACGGCTCGTTGTCGCCGCGCCTTTCGGTCGGACAGATCATCGAGGAAGGGCTGACCATACTGGCGCCCGATCTCGATTTCGACGAACGGCGTGAGCGTGTCGCCGCGGCCCTGGAAGAGGTGGGTCTCGATCCCGCCACCATGGACCGCTATCCGCATGAATTCTCTGGCGGCCAGCGCCAGCGCATCGCCATTGCGCGCGCCATGGTGCTGGAACCGAAGTTCGTGATGCTTGACGAGCCGACGAGTGCGCTGGACATGAGCGTGCAGGCGCAGATCGTCGATCTGCTGCGCGCCCTCCAGGACAAGCATGACCTGGCGTTCCTGTTCATCAGCCACGATCTCAGGGTTGTCAGAGCCCTTTCCAACCATGTGCTGGTGATGAAGGATGGGAAGGTGGTCGAGGAAGGGCCGTCACAGGACGTGTTCGAGCGTCCGCGAGAAAGCTATACGCAGGCCCTGCTCGCCGCCGCCCTCAATCTCGAAGTCCGCCATGACGCGGCGATTGCGGACTGAGCCCCAACAAAACCCAAAAATGGAGGCCAAGCGCCATGTCGCTGCTGCTCGTCGTCAATGGTGCCGGTGCGAACTGGGGTCCGCAGCCGTGGCTTCGCCGGTTCAGGGAGCGCCTGCCGGAACGGACGGTGCAGGTGGCCGACGAAAGCATGGCCCGCGTCGAGGGCTTCAAATATGCAGCCGTCTGGAAACCGACGCCGGGGTTCCTGGCGCGCTGCGACGGCCTCGACGTGATCTTCAACCTGGGCGCCGGTGTCGATGCCCTGCTGAAGGATGACACCCTGCCGGACATTCCCCTTGTGCGCGTCGTCAACCAGGACCTCACCGCCCGCATGACGGAATACGTCGTCCTGCATTGCCTGATGCATCACCGCCGCCAGCGGATGCTCGATGAGGCCCAGCGCATCAGGGAATGGGCGGCAAAGGACCAGTGGGCGGCGTCGTCCGTCAGGGTGGGGCTGCTTGGCCTTGGCGAGCTTGGGCGCGATGCAGCGGACGTGCTCGCCCGTATCGGGTTCGACGTTGCGGGCTGGAGCCGCACGAAAAAGGACATTCCCAGCATCAAGACCTTCTCTGGCGCTGACGGCATGGCGGCGTTTCTCGCGCGCACGGATATCCTGGTATCGCTGCTGCCGCTGACGGCCGAGACCCAGGGCATTCTCAACCGTCCGCTGTTCAAGGGGCTGGCGCGCGACGGTGTGCTGGGCGCCCCCGTGATCATCAATGCCGGGCGGGGTGGGCTCCAGGTCGAGGACGACATCATCGCGTGCCTCGATGACGGGACGCTCGGCGCTGCAACGCTGGACGTTTTCCACCAGGAGCCACTGCCTGCATCGAGCCCGTTCTGGGACCATCCCAACGTCACACTGACACCGCACAATGCAGCCGATAGCGATCCGGAAGCCATCTCCGACGATATTGTCGCCCAGATTCGCGATTACGAGGCAGGCAAGCCGCTGAGGAACATTGTCGATCGCAAGCGGGGATATTGAGCGCTCCCTATTGGCAGATCCTGCCAGTGGGACGCGCCGGACCCGGGAAAGAGCATATTCATGACGGACACGGCACCACGACTGAAACTCTATCACGCGGCGCCGAGCCGCTCATCAACGGTGCTCTGGATGCTGGAGGAGCTTGGCCAGCCCTACAGCCTGGAGGTGCTCGATCTCAGCGCGGGGGCGACACGGACACCGGCGTATCTCGCGATCAATCCCATGGGCAAAGTGCCCGCCCTTCTGCATGACGGGGTGCTTATCACCGAAGTGGGTGCGATTTGCCTCTATCTGGCGGACGCCTATCCGGAAGCGGGCCTCGCACCTGCGTTCGACGATCCCCTGCGAGGGCCCTACGTGCGTTGGATGTTCTTCCAGGGCAACTGTTTCGAGCCCGCGATCATCGACAAGGCGTTCGGGCGCGAGCCGGGCAACAAATCGACCATGCCCTACGGCGATTTCGAGACAACCATCGAGGCCGTGGCCAACGCAGTTGCCAAAGGGCCATGGTTCCTCGGCGAGCGGTTCACGGCGCTCGACATCTATTTCGGCTCGACCATCCGGTGGACCATGTCGTTCGGTCTGTTGCCGGAGCGCCCGGAATTCAAGGCCTATGCGGATCGGCTTGCCACACGCCCTGCAGCCCAGCGCGCAGCGGCCCGTGACAGCGACCTCAAGACACCTGCCGGTTGACGGGGCGGTTGCCATGACGATGGGGCGATGGCCGCGCGCGGCGGCCAGGTCTGTGGTGTGGCTGGTGTGCGTGCCGACGTGCCTCAACGCCCAGCAGCAACCTTCGCCGCCAGCGACATTGCCGGCTCAGGGCACGAACCAACCCGATGCTGCCGGATCCCGGGCCGACATCATGGCGCGCAACCCGTCCTGCCAGACGCTCTCCAATGGCTGTGAGATCTGCCGGACCGGCGCGCCTTCCCCGCTGCAATGCTCGACACCGGG
>JBKDZY010000176.1:0-12379 GCA_047971765.1 Hyphomicrobiaceae bacterium
CAGCAAGACTTGCCTCTCCCGCCCCGCCCTGGAAGTGATGCGCGTATGCAGAATGCCTTCATCGTCGGCCTTGCCGGCCCAGTTCTCAGGCCCGACGAACGGACCTTCATCGCCGAGCACCGGCCCGCTGGCTTGATCCTGTTCGCCCGCAACTGCGAGAATGCCAGACAGATCTCCGACCTCGTGGCCGCATTCAACGAGGCCAGCGGTGCCCGTGACCGAACGCTCATTCTGATCGATCAGGAAGGTGGCCGCGTGCAGCGCATCCGTTCACCGACCGCCACGGTACTGCCAGCGGCTGCAGCCTTTCTTGCCCACGCCAACGGGGATATTGCGGAGGCCTGCCGCCTGGTGACCATGAGCATGCGGCTGACCGCGGCTGAACTCAAACCGCTCGGCATCAACACCGATTGTGCACCGGTTCTGGACGTGCCCGTTGCGGGCTCCCACAACGTCATTGGCAACCGGGCGTTTTCAAACGACCCGGCAACGGTTGTCGCTCTCGGGCGGGCGGCCGCAGCCGGCCTGATGGCCGGCGGTATGCTGCCGGTGATGAAACATGTGCCGGGCCATGGGCGCGCATGCTCCGACAGCCATTTCGAGCTGCCCGTCGTCGATCAGCCGCTCGACACGCTCATGAGCAGCGATTTCATGCCATTCCGGGCGCTGGCACATCTGCCGGCTGCGATGACCGCCCACGTCGTGTTCTCGGCTGTTGACGGTTCGCAAGGCGCCAGCACCTCACGCAAGGTCACGGATGACATCATCAGGAAACACATCGGGTTTTCTGGTCTCCTGATGAGCGACGACCTTGGCATGAAAGCGCTTGCAGGTGATTTTTCCACGCGGACCAAAGCCGTGATCCATGCCGGATGCGATCTCGCGCTGCATTGCAGCGGAAACATGCAGGAAATGGTGGCGGTTGCCGAAGCCGTACCCGTTCTGCAGGGCGTGGCACAGGAGCGCTTCTCGGCCGCAGTGGCCGTCACCCAGGCCGAGCCCGAGCCGTTCGATCTGGACGAGGCGCGGGATACAATGGCCCGGATGTTGGCGAAAGCCGCCTGAATCGGTGTATTCTGGGCCATGTTTCATGTCGGCGTCCGCACGGGAGCGCCGTCGACGGGCAGGAGCGCCTATTTGACGAATGCCAGCAAGACCAGGCCGCAGATCGTTCCGATTGCTGACGGGACTGCCGCCACCGATCCGGTGGCTGGCCAACCGGCCATGAACACCCCTGAGGCCAGCGCCGTGGCGGGCTGGCAGCCCGATGGCGATGACGAGCGCAGTGAAGGCGAGCTGCTCACCGTCGATGTCTCCGGCTTCGAAGGGCCACTGGACCTGCTGCTGGCGCTTGCCCGCACACAGAAGGTGGACCTCACGCAGATATCGGTGCTGGAACTCGCCGACCAGTACCTGACCTTCATCGCCGAACTGCAACGCCTTCGCCTGGAGCTGGCGGCGGACTATCTGGTGATGGCGGCCTGGCTGACGTTCCTCAAGTCGCGCCTGCTGCTGCCACGCGAGGAGAAAAACGCCGAGACACTCTCCGCCGAGGAACAGGCAGCACATCTGGCTTTCCGTCTGGCCCGTCTCGACGCCATGCGACAGTCGGCAGCCCAACTCTTCACGCGCAAGCGGCTCGGCCGGGACATTTTTCCGCGTGGCATGCCCGAGGGGGTCAAGACCATTCGCGAGCGGCAGTTCTCGGCCGATCTCTACGATCTGCTCAAGGCCTATGCCGATCCGCGCAAGCGCACGACGGCAAAACGCGCCCATGTGGTGCGGCGGCGCGTGGTGTGGTCGATCAAGGACGCCCGGCAACGGCTGGAGCGGCTGGTCGGGTCCGTGCATTCGGGATCATGGATGCAGCTCGACCTGTTTCTCGACCAGTTTCTCCCATCGCCCGAACTCAGCCGCACCGCGCTGGCGAGTGCGTTCGGCGCAAGCCTGGAAATGGCTCGGGAGGGATTGATTGAAATTCGCCAGGATGCGGCGTTCCAGCCGCTCTACATGCGGCGCTGCGAACAGGAGCAGCAATAGTTGGCGGCAATGGAAAAAGGATCGGAGCGTTCGCGTTCGGCGGGCGAACTCAGCGGCAACATCACGGCCTTGCCGTCGGCAGACCGGCGACAGTCGCTGCGGATCGTCGAGGCGTTGTTGTTTGCCGCGTCGGAGCCGATCAGCGAAGCGTTCCTGGCCCGCCACCTCAAGGACGGGGAGGACGTGGCCGCCCTTCTCGATGAGCTCAAGGGGTTCTATGCGGGACGCGGCGTCAACCTGGTGCGGGTCGCCGACAAGTGGGCCTTCCGCACGGCCGAGGACCTTGGCTATCTGCTCGAGCGGCACGCGGTCGAGGAACGCAAGCTCTCCAAGGCCGCGCTGGAAACGCTGGCGATCATTGCCTATCACCAGCCCGTCACGCGCGCCGAAATCGAGGAGATCCGCGGCGTCGAGACCTCGAAAGGGACGCTCGACATCCTGCTCGACACCGGATGGGTGCGCCCGCGTGGACGGCGGCGGGCGCCGGGCAAGCCGCTGACCTTCGGCACGAGCGAGGCTTTTCTTGATCATTTCTCGCTGCCGTCAATCAAGGACCTGCCGGGTCTTGCCGATCTCAAATCGGCCGGACTTCTCGATTCCTCGTTGCCGCCGAACTTCCAGGTGCCCACGCCCAACGATGTCGCGTCGCTGATGCCGGACGAGCTTCCGCTCGAGGATGCGGAGGGCGATGACGAGCAAGCCGAGATGACGTTGGAGCCGCCGTTGTCGGACGAGGACGACGAGGAGGCCAACGACAAAGGCAGCACTCCACCTGGGACTTCTGGCGCGTGACGCCCAGAGGATTGACAGCGCGTCTGGCCCTTGCCTTCCTGCTGGTTGTTGCCGCGGCGTTACTGCAGCCGTTGACCGCCGCCTCGCAGGAGCTTTTCCTGTCGCTCGAAAAGCCACCGACGACGGACGAGGTCGACAGGCTGCTGGCCCGCGGCGTCCGCATCTTCGACATGGACCTCGATGAGCCGGGCGCGACAGAGGCGGTGGCTGCCATCAAGGCGGGCGGCGGAAAGGTGACGGCCTATCACATCGGAGGCGGCGGGGGGCGCGCGTGGGGCAGCGTCAAGGCTGGCGAATTTGTCCGCTATTACCGCGATCCGAAATCGTTCCTGGCCTTGACCGCCGACGTCCGCCGGTTGGTGGCCATGGGTGCCGACTATATCCATTTCGACAATACCCACCGGATGAGTGGGCGGCGGCTCGAAGCGGTTGCGGACGCCATTGTGGCGGGTGGTGCCGGGTTCATCGCAAAGAACAATCCGGACAAATGGCGGCTGGTCATGACGCGCCGGCCGGATCTCAAGCCCGCCTACGCGCTCGTCGAGGATGCCATGCTGGATGCGGACGAGACGCAGGCGGCCTACGACGTGGCGGCGAAGGGGGTTCCCGTCTACATCATCGGGTTCCGCAAGACGATAGAGCCGGATGTGCCCGGGATCACGCCTGCCTATGCGGAGGCCTACAAAAGGGCCAACCCGTGGTGCCACGTCATCCTGATGGACGACGAGCACTATTTCGACAGCCGCAACGCGCTCTTCATAAACTAGAGCTTGTTGCGCTCACGCGCCGTATCAGCCTTCGGCTGGGCGCTCCGCGAGGGCGGCGCTTGCGCCGGGCCGCAGTCGCGGCCTGAGCCGCATTCCGCATTTTGCTGAATGGGCTGAAGGGTTCTTCTCCGTTCAACCACCGCATCAGCCCTGGGCTGGGCGCTCCGCGAGGGCGGCGCTTGCGCCGGGCCGCAGTCGCGGCCTGAGCCGCATTCCGCATTTTGCAGAATGGGCTGAAGGGTTCTTCTCCGTTCAACCGTCGCATCAGCCCTGGGCCGGGTGCTCCGCGAGGGCGGCGTATACGCTATCGTTATTGACTGGCTTTCATGCGTCCATTGCTCTCGTACCACCCCTTGCTGGGGTTGACGAGTTTGACGAGCGAGAGCATCACGGGCACTTCGATCAGAACCCCCACGACGGTGGCAAGTGCAGCCCCTGAAGAAAAGCCAAACAAGCTGATCGCGGCTGCAACGGCGAGTTCAAAAAAGTTGCTTGCCCCGATCAGAGCCGAGGGTGCAGCGATGCAATGGGCTTCCCCGCTGACGCGGTTCAAGAGATAGCCGAACCCGAAGATGAAGTACGTCTGGATCGTAGTCGGCACCGCGAGCATCAAAATGATGAGAGGTTGCTGCAGGATCTGCTCGCCCTGAAACGCGAACAGCAGAACCAGCGTTGCGAGCAACGCCATGACCGATAGCGGCTGCACCCTTGCCAACAGATGGTCCAACGCAGCCTGCCCGCCTTTCCCCAGAGTCCGGGAGCGGATCGCCTGCGCGATAATGACGGGAACGACGATATAGAGAATGACCGAGAGCAGCAGCGTGTCCCAAGGCACGACGATTGCGGAAAGCCCGAGCAACAGGCCAACAATCGGCGCGAAGGCGAACACCATGATGAGGTCGTTGAGGGCGACCTGGCTCAACGTGAAATGGGGCTCCCCTTCGGTCAGGTTGGACCAGACGAATACCATGGCCGTGCACGGAGCGGCACCGAGCAGGATCAGGCCGGCAATATAGCTGTCGATCTGGCTGGCTGGCAGGTAGGGGCGGAAGATCCATCCAATGAACACCCAGCCAAGCAGTGCCATCGTGAAGGGTTTGACAAGCCAGTTGGCGATGAGCGTCACGCTGATGCCTCGCCAATGCCGGGAGACGCCACTCAGCGCGCCGAGGTCAATACGAACCAGCATGGGAATAATCATCAGCCAGATCAGCACGGCAACCGGGAGATTGACCTTGGCGATCTCGATCGCACCGATGGCCTGGAAAACGCCCGGCATCGCCCAGCCGAGCGCGATCCCGACGACGATGCACAAGGCCACCCAGAGGGTGAGGTAGCGCTCAAATATCGACATGCGGTGATCCGGCTCCCCTGTGTCATACATGCGCTTGATCGCATATTCGATTAGGCGCATATGAAGGCCATGGACAAAGCAACCCGAATTTTCGCCGCCCTGGCTGACCCGATCCGGCTTCGTTGTCTCGCGCTTATCGCCGGGGAAGGCGAGCTTTGCGTTTGCGAGCTGGTGGCCGCTCTCGACATGCCCCAACCGAAAATCTCCCGTCATCTCGCCGTCATGCGCGATGCCGGCCTGCTTCGAGACCGCCGCGACGCCCAGTGGGTGCTCTATTCCATCGAACCTGCACTCGCACCGTCGTTGAAGGCCGTCCTGGATGCCGCCGTATCCCTGGTTGCCAACGAGCGGCAGGCGAAAAAGGACCTTGTGCGGCTGGCGAAAGCCTCGCGGCCGGAACGTGTTCGCACGGGGTGCAGGCGTCCGGACCCACAGCTTCGGAGAGCGTCATGACGACAAAGACCGAGACCTCTGGACATTCGCCGCCATCTGAAACGGTTCGCTGGCTTTCGGGGATTGGGCTCGCCCTGGTCGTCTGGGGTGCGCTCTATAGCCAGCTCGTCCCCTTTTCCGAGTGGGTGGTTTCCAGGCTCCCGGTTGACCGAACGAGCCACCTTGGCGACGCCATCCAGTTCTTCGTCTATGATACCCCCAAGGTGCTTCTGCTTTTGACACTCGTCGTGTTCGCGATGGGTGTCGTACGGAGCTTCTTCTCGCCGGAGAAGACGCGCGCCATGCTGGCGGGACGCGCAGAAGGTGTCGGCAATGTCGCCGCCGCCGGGCTCGGCATCCTGACACCGTTCTGCTCCTGCTCAGCCGTGCCATTGTTCATCGGCTTCGTGTCGGCCGGTGTCCCGCTCGGCGTCACGTTCTCATTCCTGATTGCCGCGCCAATGGTCAACGAGGTGGCGCTTGGCCTCCTGTTCGCACTCGTCGGCTGGAAGGTCGCGTTGACCTATCTGGTGTTTGGGCTGACGGTTGCGATCGTCGGCGGGTTCGTCATCGGCCGCCTTAAGCTGGAAGGCTGGCTCGAGCCGTAGGTGCGCGACATCCGCGCCGGCGCCATCGAACTCCCTGATGAGCAGATCACGATCGTCGATCGGATCAAGGCCGGCATTGAAGCCGTGAAGGATATTGTCGGCCGCGTGTGGTTGTGGATCATCGCCGGCATTGCCATGGGTGCTCTCATCCACGGCTATGTGCCGGCGGACTTCATGGCCCGCATCATGGGAGCCGACGCGTGGTGGTCGGTGCCGGCAGCCGTCGTTCTTGGCATCCCCATGTACTCGAACGCGGCAGGGGTGATCCCGATCGTCGAAGCCCTGCTCGGCAAGGGAGCGGCACTCGGTACGACGCTCGCCTTCATGATGAGCGTCATTGCGCTTTCGCTGCCCGAGATGATCATCCTCCGCAAGGTGCTGACCATGAAGCTGATCGCCGTATTCATCGGCGTCGTCGGCGCCGGCATCCTCGCCGTCGGTTTCCTGTTCAATGCCCTCTTTCACTGAAAGGAGCACAATCATGAAAGACGTCAAAGTTCTTGGTCCCGGATGCAAACGTTGCGACACCACCATGGAGATGGTGAAGGCCAAGCGGCCAAACTCGGCATAGAAGTAAACGTCGAGAAGGTGACGGACTACGCCGAGATCGCAAAGTTCGGCATCGCTTCGACACCCGGCATCGTCGTCGATGGCAAGGTTGTGCACGCAGGAGGGCTGCCGAAGGTGGACTCCATCGGCTCGTGGCTCAAGGCCTGAAGCCGTCCTGACGCTCGCCAACTCCGCGTCGTTCGAAGCGAGCGTCATTTTGGCCCGATGAAAGTTGAACGCTTGTCGCAGCGGGCCGGGGCAAGTGATGGTTCCACTTGCCCCTGAAATGCTTTAGCCTTGCACGAGCGTTGGCCATCGTGGCTCAGGCCATGTGGATTGGCCGGCCCCGGGCCTGTGTGGCTTTGCCGCGTTCATCATATCCGGTCCTCAAGAGTAGTGCGTTATGGACTTTGACAGCGACGGACGCGGGCCAATGACGGGCCCCGTGACCGGTCCTCCGACCGGACGCGACGTCATCACGTCGCGGCGCTGCACACCCCACGATTACCGGCCTTCGCCCAGGCAGGACGCACGACTTCCCGCGCCCTGGGTCCTGCCTCCAGTGCCGGCGCCGCGCCAGAACTTCTCCACCAATTCAACCGCGAACATGCAATCGCGGCGTCCGACCATAGACGCCGGGGGGCCGCCGACTGGCCATCAAACAGCTGCGGCCGGCGGACCGGCGAGCGGCGTCTGGCCTCATCCCAAGGGCCTGGCTCCCGCGCGTGCCGGAGAGGTTTGGCAGCCGTTGGCGCCCCCTTCCCGTCCTCAGCCAACAGCCAGGCCGCCGCGTGGCAGGCTCGGCACGATGCTTCGCCGTTGGACCCGGTGGCTGCTCTCGCTGCTGTTGCTGGCCCTGGTCGCCATCCTGGCCCTGATGGTCATCTTTCGCAGTGTCGATCCGCCATTCACGCCTGTGACTGCCGCCCGCACGCTCATGGGCGAGCCGGTCGAGCAGCACTGGGTGCCGTTGGCTCGCATTTCCCCCCATCTCGTGCGTGCGGTCGTGGCGTCCGAGGATGCCAGGTTCTGCCAGCACAACGGTGTCGATCCCGGGGAACTCAAGGCGGCCATCGAGGACACGCTCAATGGGCGTCCCCGGGGCGGCAGCACCATCACCATGCAGGTGGTGAAGAACCTCTTCCTCTGGCCAAGCCGCAGCGTCGTCAGGAAAGCACTCGAAATCCCGCTGGCGCTTGCCCTTGATCTTGTCTGGTCGAAGCGACGGATCATCGAAGTCTACCTGAATATCGCGGAATGGGGTCCGGGCATTTTTGGTGCGCAGGCTGCTGCGCGCAGCACGCTCGGGATTTCTGCTGCGCGACTGGGCCCTGCCGAGGCTGCCCGACTAGCCGTCTCGCTTCCCAACCCGCTCGAGCGCGACGCGGGTGCCCCCAGCAGGACCGTCAACCGGCTGGCGGCGCGGCTTCTGGTGAAGATGCGTGCAGGCATTGCCGTCGGGTGTGTGCGGTAGGGCTTTGGCTCCCGCGGGACGGAAGCACTGGCGGGGCCTATCCCCAGCGGCTACCATTCCCTGGATACAGTGCCAACGGCCCAATCGGACATACCATGCGAAAGCCAGCCATACTCTTCATTGTGCCCCTGCTTGCCCTTGCGTTCGCCCTGGTACTCACGGGACATTCGGGTAGTGTGCTTGCAGCAGATGCGCCGAAGATGCCTCCCGTTTCGGGCCCGAGCGAACCCCGCGTCACGCCGATCAAAGGTGATGACGGGCTCTATCACCAGTCCTGGTTCCTGCATTCGTTTCTTGACCTCAAGGAGGACTACGCGGAAGCGAAATCCAAAGGCCGGCGCTTTGCGGTGATCTTCGAGCAACGGGGCTGCATCTACTGCGCCAAGATGCATACCGATGTGCTGTCGCAACGCTACATCAACGACTATGTGCGCGAGAACTTCACGATCCTGCAGCTCGATCTGTGGGGCGCGCGGGAGGTGACGGACTTCGACGGCAAGACCATGCCGGAAAAGAAGCTGGTCGAACGCTGGGGCATCCTTTTCACACCAACGATCGTGTTCTTCAAGGATGACATCGCGGCCGAGGCCGGCAAATGGGGGCGGCCGCTGGAAGTCGCACGGCTGCCACTGGGGTTCGGCCCCAACACCTTCTACGACCTGTTCGCCTGGATCAGGACGAAGACCTACAAGACCGATGTCAATTTCCAGCGCTTTCATGTTGCACGCATGACGGAGCGCGACGCCTTGAAGGCGAAGGGCGCGCCCAAGGATTGAATCCCGGCCCGCGCCTGTCCGCAGCACAGCGGCAAGCACTGCCACGCACGCAGTTGTGCTGCCACCATGCAAACAGGGAGCACCAATGCCATGGAAAAGCGGAAACTCGGCCGGACCGGCCTTGATATGTCGCTCATGACTTTCGGGTGCGGCGCGGTCGGCGGCCTGATGACCAAGGGCGCCTACGAAGACCAGCTTCGTGCGGCCCGTCACGCCCTCGACATCGGTGTCAACTTCTTCGACACGGCCCCTCTCTACGGAGACGGTGCGTCGGAAACGCACGTCGGCCGCCTTTTCCGCGAACTCAAGCCGGATGTGATCCTTGGCACCAAGGTGAACATCACACAGGATGGCAAATCGGACATCGCGGGCTTCATCACGTCCTCGCTCGATGCCAGCCTGAAGCGGCTTGGCCGGGACCATGTCGACCTGCTGCAACTGCACAATTCCATCGTCGAGGGCGAGCCTGGAATACCGCGCGATCTTTCGATCCGACAGGTGCTGGAGGAGGTTGCGCCCCATTTCGAGCGGCTCAAGGCTGACGGCAAGATCCGGTTCTGCGGGATCACGGCCATTGGGCAGACGCCGGCGCTCCATCGCGTCATCGACGCCAAGGTCTTCGATACGGCGCAGGTGGTCTACAACATGCTGAACCCGAGCGCGGGCCGCCCAATCCCCGCAGGTTATCCCGGCCAGGACTACGGACAGCTTCTGCATCGCGCGCGGTCCGCCGGCATGGGCACCATCGTCATCCGGGCGCTCGCTGGTGGTGCACTATCCGGCCAGGAAACGCGCCATCCGCTTGGCATGGCGACCGTCGCGCCCATCGGTTCAGGCCAGGATTATGCGAGCGACGTGGCGCAGGCCCGCCGGTTCTCGACCGTGCTGGCAGCCTCGGGGGCCGCCGACCTGGTCGAACTGGGTCTCCGCTTCGTTGCCAGCCATGGCGATGTTTCCACCATGCAGGTCGGCATCGCGACCTTCGACGAATTTGCGGGCGGCGCACGCGCCATCATGAAAGGCGCACTCGACGCCGACGCGTTGACACGGATCGGCGCCCTGCAGGACGGTTTTGCGAACGCGGCAGGGTAAGCCGGCCCAGGTGGTCACTGCGCCTGTCTGGCTTGTTTGCGCTCACGGACCGCACCGGCCTGAAGGCCTGGTCCTGCGCGGGCGCGGCGCACACTGCCTGAGCCGCGGTCGCGGCCAAAGCGTCGCCACCTGAAGCGGAAACGCTCTTGAGCCCGCGTCAAGCCCTGGCGAGATCGATCGTCTTCACAAGCCGCCTGGGCGTTTCACTTCTTATCGCGCTGCTGGCGGGCGTAGTGGCCGTCGATGTCCTTCATCCAGCCGTCGATGGACAGGGCCAGAGCCTTGAGGTCACCCTTGATGCGATCCATGGCCTTGGCATCAGGCCGGCGATCATCATTGATTTTCCGCGCGATATCGGCGTGCGTATCAATGATGTCCTTCCATTCGTTTTCCCCGAACGGCACGGCAGTGCCACCAAACCGCCGCTTCTGTTCCTCGATGCGAGCGCCCATTTCGGCTGCCCTGGCCTTCAAGGCTGCAAGTTCGTCGTCGCTGCTCATGGCAGGATATCCTCGTTTCTAGTAGCTGCTTCTTGTGGGCCGCTTCGGGCTTCCTGGCTCCGATATCGGGCAGACTGACTTTCACGTCAACGCGCCAAGGCCAGTGGCCAGGACAAGACCCGACGTTGACGGCAAATCACGCCACCCCCTTTTCCTCGAAGCCCGGGCGCTTTGCAACACCCCGCTGCAGCACGTTCCGGTCTGCCGCGATTGTAGCATGACGCCGGGCCGCAAGGGAGTGGCTGCCGGCACCTGCCAGATCCCGGCCCTTGCCTAATCGCAGGCCCGGGTTAGCATACCATTCCAGGCTCCCGGGACCGGGGTTCATATTCATTGCAAATGAAGGCCATTTGTCCTTCCCGACGACAGCCTGGGCAGCACGGGGCCGTGGCTTGGCGGCAACTGCCCCGGTGACACCAGCCACACACTGTGGCCGGCGTGGGGCGGCTCCAGGGCCAGAGAGAGAGAGATGCAGAAATCAGCAGCCGGAACCGGCCCAGCCAACATCATCGAGAGTGCGCGCGCCATACGGGATCTGCTCAAGACGGCGGCCCCCCGGATCGAGGAGGCGCGAGAGCTTCCTCCGGATGTCCTCGCGGCGATGCATGAGGCCAAGATGTTTCGACTGCTTCTGCCGGCATCGTTCGGCGGCTGCGAACTTGATCTCAAGACCCATGCGGAAGTCCTGGAACTGGTTGCCAGCGGCGACGCCAGCGCGGCCTGGGTCATGAGCCAGGGTGCCGGATGCGCCATGGCCGCCGCCTTTCTCGATCCGGAACCAGCCCGCCGCTGGTTTGGACCGCCGGATGCGGCCCTCGCCTGGGGGGCGGGCATCCAGGGCAAGGCGGTCGCCGTCGCGGGCGGCTACAGGGTCAGCGGCAAGTGGATGTTCGCCAGCGGCAGCCGCCATGCAACGCTGCTGGGCGGCCACAGCTATATCTACGAGGCGGATGGATCGCGCCGCATGAAAGCGGATGGCAGCCCGGTGGACCGCACCATGCTGTTCAAGCGCAGCCAGGCGCAGGTCGATGACGTCTGGCATGTGGTGGGCCTCAGAGGGACGGGAAGCGACACCTTCGCGGTGGACAACCTCTTCGTTCCCGAATGCGATACCATCGACCGCGAGAACCCCGGCGAGCTGAGGGAAACCGGCACGCTCTACAAGTTCAACACCACGCTGGCCTATGGCGTCGGCTTTTCCGCGCTGCAGCTCGGCATCGCGCGCGGGATGATCGACGACCTCAAGGATCTGGCGTTGACGAAGACGCCCCGGGCGGCGGTGATGTCCCTCCGGGAGAACCCGGTTTTCCAGACCCAGATCGCACAGCTCGAAGCGCGCTATGAAATGGCGCGGGCCTATCTGCACAAGACGGTCGGAGACTTGTGGTCCGAGGTCGAGGATGCGGGCGGCGAGATCACGGTGGCGCAGCGCGCACGGCTGAAACTGTGCACATGCCATGTGATCAACCATTGTTTCGAGGTGACCGTCGAGGCCTATCGGGCAGCCGGAGCAACTGCTATTTTCCCGACCAATCCGTTCGAGCGGCGCATGCGTGACGCCATGACCGCCTCGCAGCAGACACAAGGGCGTGGCACCAACTATGTCACGACCGGCCGTGTGATCCTGGGACTGCCTCCGGAAAGCATGGTGTTCCTCTAAGCCCACTTTTGCAGGTGGACGTCTTCAACTGGAGCCCTTGATGCCGCTTCTTCCTCCCGCCAGCCCCGGCATGCCTCTTGCCGATGTGGACACGCCCGCCCTGCTCGTCGATCTCGATGCCTTCGAGCGCAACCTGAAGCGCATGGCGGATGCCGTGCGGAAAGCCGGCGTTCGTCTTCGTCCGCACGCCAAGACCCACAAATCCCCCATTATCGGGCGCAAGCAGATGGCGCTTGGGGCGGTTGGGCTGTGCTGCCAGAAGGTCTCGGAAGCCGCGGCGATGGTGGAAGGCGGCATTTCGGATGTCTTTGTGTCCAACGAGGTGGTCGGCCAGC
>JBKDZY010000177.1:0-3779 GCA_047971765.1 Hyphomicrobiaceae bacterium
GCGCCCGGTTGCTGCCGCGAACGTCACGTCTGCTCGACGAAACACCGGACATTCCCATCGGACGTCTTGCCGAGACATGCCGCGAGGACGTCGTTGAGGTGCATGAGGGTGCCACGCCCTACCAACTCCGGTGCCATCTCCACACCGTAACAAGCGCAATCGCGGAGGCACGATCATGGTCGAAGTGACGCTCACGATCAACGGCGAGGAGGAACGCGTGACCGTGGATGCGCGGGACAGCCTTTCCGATCTTCTGCGCGATAAACTCGACCTCACCGGTACACATGTCGCCTGCGATCACGGCGCTTGCGGGGCGTGCACGGTACACCTCGACGGCACGCCGGTACGTTCCTGCATCGTGCTTGCCGCGCGATGCGATGGCAGCGAGGTCCGTACCATCGAGGGCACGCGCGGCGACGCGGTCAGCGACGTCGTGCGTCGGCACTTTCACGAGAAGCACGCCCTGCAATGCGGGTTTTGCACGCCCGGAATGCTGATGATGGCGCTGGATATCATATGGCGTCATGGCGTGCCGACCGAGCAGCAGGTCCGCAGCGAACTCAGCGGGCAGATATGCCGGTGCACCGGCTACATGGGCATCGTCAGCGCCATCCTCGCAGCCGCCCGCGAACTCAACGGCAGCGAGGCAGCCTCCTGAGCCACGGCGACGAGACCACCGGCACCGGTTCTACATGTGCTGGCGCCGCTCTGCCGCGTAGCGGACCAGCGCCGTGAACCTGTAGAGGCCGTGCATGAACTTGCCATAGGGCATGGTCAGGAAAAGCGCGGCGACGATTCCGAGATGGATCGACAGAAGCACACCCATCGCCGCGGTCTCGCGCAGCAGCATGAGCGCGAGGCCGCTGAGGCTGGTCAGGAACAGCATGACGATGAAGCCGACATCCATGCCCCGGAAGCTGTTCTCTTGCACCATCGGATCGCGTTTCTTCCGTTCCAGCAGCAATCCGACCGGCCCGACCAGAAGTCCGATCCCGCCGACTGTTCCCAGAACGACCGGAAGGTCGTACCACGGGTAAGGCGCCTTCAGCCCAAACAGATAGTGATAGAGCGTCGCGACACTTGTCGCAGCAAAGCAGAGCATGAAGCCGTAGAAGGTCAGGTGGTGATAGAAGCGCCGTTTGTCCGTACCAATCGCCTCGTCCGAGTAACAACCCGGCCCCCCGCCATCCAGGTAGCGCATGGTGGTGGCATCCTTCATCGCCTGCCAGACATCCGCGGATGAAATCCTGACCGGCAGCGCTGCGCCCCCCGCGAGCCAGAAATTCCGGATACTCAGCACCATCGCAAGCGCGGCATAGAATGAAACGACCAAGAACACGCCTGCCATCGCATTGTGGTGCATCAGCGCATAGAAGGCCCCTTCCTCATCCGGATGGGCGCCGAACAGACTGGCTGTGTCATGAACCATGATCAGGCCGATAAAGAACGCCGCGATTGCGCCTGCCGCCAGCAATGCGATGACCAGGCCGTTGCGACGAAAGACGCCTGACATGACCTGCGGCCAGACATGCGCTGCATAGGAGTCCGAACGGACGGCCGACAGCACCTTCGGCACATTCACATCGAATTCGTGCGGCGGAGCGAACTGGCAATCGATGTAGCAACCGCCGCAGTTGTGGCAGAGATTGGCAAGATAGTTCAGGTCGCCATCCGAAAAGGCCCTGCGCATCTCCATGGCCGGAAATACTGCACAAAGACCCTCGCAGTAGCGGCACGAATTGCATACCGTCATCAGGCGATCGGCTTCCTCGAGTGCGTCAGTTGCGTGCATTCCTCGCGGCCCCTTCTCCTGAAATCTTACCGAACACGCTGCCGATGGTCATACCTATGCCGGCGGCGTAACCGCGCCCCAGCACGTTGCCTGCCATGATCTCGCCGGCTGCGAACATGTTGGCTGAGGGTTTGCCGTCGGCCATGATCATTCGGGCGTTCTGGTCCACCCGTACACCCATGTAGGTGAAGGTGATGCCGGGGCGGACCGGATAGGCGTAGAACGGCGCGGTCTCGATCCTCTGGGCCCAATGCGACTTTGGCGGCACCAGACCTTCCGTGCGGCAGTCGTCCAGGATCGTATCGTCGAATGTTCCGGGGCGGACCGCGGCGTTGAACCCGGAGACTGTCCTTTGCAAGGCAGTGGGATCAAGGCTCAGCTTGCCGGCCAGTTCCTCGATGGTTCCAGCCTTGATCGGGGGATAAAGCGACGGCATGAACCGGCGCAGCGAGGGCGCGTCGAAGATGATGTAGGCGATCTGATCGGGCTGAGCTGCCACCAGCCGTCCCCAGATCGCATAGCGTTTGGGCCAGATATCCTCGCCCTCGTCATAGAATCGCTCAGCGCGGTTGTTGACGACGATCCCGAAGACAACACAGTCAAGCCGGGTAATGATGCCACCGTCGAATTTCGGTGCACGCGCGTCGATCGCGACGGCATGACATTGCGTCTGATCGCCGATCCGGTCGACACCGCGATCCAGCAGCAAGCGCAGGACGGTCCCCCGGTTGTTCGGGGTTCCCCGGATGAGGAAGTTCTCGGCAATCTCGCCCCAGCCTTCCCTGAGCCAGTCGACATTGGCCTCAAACCCTCCCGAGGCCGCAACAAGGCTGCGTGCGCGGACAGTCCGCCGTTCGCCGCCATCCGTATATGTCGCGGAACAGAAGAACCCGTCCTCGATCTCCATATCCACGACTTCCGCCTCGTAGCGCACCGACACCCCGAGTTCGTCCGCGGTCCGGTAAAGGGTGTTGAGCATCGACCGGCCACCACCGAGGAAGAAGGAATTGGTACGCCCCAGGCTGAGCGTGCCGCCGAGCGATGGCTGGAAACGGACGCCCTGCTCCGCGATCCAGCCAAGCATGTCCTTCGACTGCCGGATCATGTGACGCGCAAGCTCCTCGTTCGTCTCACCTTCTGTCACGCGGAGCAGATCTTCCCAGAACTCGTCTTCGGTATAGGGCCCGGACAGGGTATCGGTTGCAGTGTCGTGCGCACATCGCATGTTGCGTGTGTGACGTGTGTTGCCGCCCCGGTAGAACCGGGCGGCAGCCTCGAGAACCAGAACCGAAGCCCCCGCGCGGCGTGCCGCGATCGCGGCGCATAATGCGGCGTTTCCGCCACCGATCACCAGTACATCGTAGTCTTCCCTAAGGTTGTCCAATGCCGCCCCCGAACCATTTGTCTTGCATGCGTGGCCTGGCGGAACTGGCCGTGCGGCAAGACACCGAATGCCACGCCGCCGCTGCCTGTGTCGCCGCGCCGCTGCTGCCTGATCGCATGTCCGATGCCTCGGCTGTCGTGTGAGTTGCCGGTTTGCAGGGTGGTTGCAGTCGGACTTCCGCCGAGGAGAATGGGCGGATGGGCGCGCGAAATACAAACGAATAACACAGCGACATTGATCGGTTTTACTGATATTTCTGAGTGGCGCTGTGGGGCACTGTCTCACAATTCGCCTGAGGGCCGGAGTTCCCCTTTCCCCGGACGGGCTCATGCTGCCCAGCTGCCACACTGGAGTCACGAGGTGAATCCCTCACAGGATTTGCGCAACAGGGCCCCTTGACGTAGCGGTCTTTCGCGTCGTCCCCCCGTCGCCCGCTTTGTCTTGGCGGCGTCTCGGGATGACGAAGGGGTCTGCCGGGTGTCGATCTGGGCACGGGTTTCGGTGCTGCGCCGCTTCTGTCATGCCTGCGCCGCTTTCCCGCTGTCGAAGGTCTTGGAGTCCTTGAAGTTGTGCTTGCGTAAGATGATCTGCACTAGTCACCTG
>JBKDZY010000178.1:0-7648 GCA_047971765.1 Hyphomicrobiaceae bacterium
GGCGGAGGCGCTGCGCTCGCTGATCGGAGACATCACCCTCACCCCCGGCGAAAAGCGGGGCGAGGTCCACGCCGCCCTACGCGGCGCGTTGATGGGCATTCTCGACTTCGCAAAGGCCGAAGAGGGAGGGCCACACGTCCCTTTGATGCCAGCAGGTGAAGCCAGCCCCCGCAACCATCACTACTTGTGTCCAGCCCGGACACCGGGCCGAGAACGTCCTTCCCACCACGCGCTGCTGCCAGCTGCAGGATCGGTCCGATCTCTCCATAGAGGTCGATTGCCAGCTTGCCCTCGACGGGCACAAGCACAACCCGGTCAAGCAGCAAGCGGATGGCCTCCATCGCCTCCCGACCAGCATCCGAACCGTCTAGTGCCTCGTGCAACTTGGCGACCCGGGCCCGATAGATCTCGGCCATTGCCGGGCTCACGACCACCTTGTGCTCAGGCGTCGCCTCGATTTTGGCCTTGAGCGCATCCTCTCGCGCCTCAAGGGCCAGCAGTTCGTCCTTGAGCGTCCGGGCCGGTATCCCCTCCGCGATGGCATCCACGATCTGGCGCAGCCTACGCCTCACCTTGACCAGTTCTGCCTCCGCCGTAGCCCGGCTGGCGTTGTCGGCCGATCGGGCTTGGTTGAGCTCGGCGATGAAGGCGTCACAGAACTCCTTGAACAAGTCGGGGGCCATCAGGTGATGCTTCAGGCCGGAGAGCACAGTCGCTTCCAGCCGCTCCCGAGAGATGGTCAGCCGGTTCTGGCAGAGCCCCTTGTTGCGTGCCGTGGCGCAGGGGGTGCGACCTGCATCGTTCAGAGTGAGATCTTGCCGACACAAAATGTTTCCCTTATGTTCCTTGTTCATGCGGGTCGATTTCCAAAGCGTCTTTCCCCTGCGTCGCGCCCACGTTCATGAGGTCTGTGGACCGGGCGTGATGAGCTTTGCCGCCATGGCGACGGCGACGGCGACCGGATGTCTTTGGATTCGGGAGAGCTGGCTTTGCGATACGCTGACCCCACAGGGGCTTTGGCCGTTTTTCGATCCGACAAGGCTTTTGCTGGCTCGGTCCAAGGATCAGACCGATACGCTTGCCGTGGCGGAAGAGGCGCTGAAAGACGGCGCCTTGCCTTTTGTCGTTCTGGAAATCACCCACCCCCTGAACCTGCGTGAAGGGCGACGACTGCAACTGGCGGCAAAGGCGGGCGATGCCACCGGACTGTGCCTGATCCCCGAAGGCATGGGGTCGAATGCGGCCCAAACGCGGTGGCGCGCGGCGCCGGTCTTTGAGGACCACAAGGGCGATCAAGACGGGGACTTGACTCTGATGCGCTGGGAAATTATCAAGAACAAATCAGGAACAATAGGCGCCTGGAATGTTCGATGGAATCCCAAAGCGCATCGTGTGCATGTGGTGTCCCCGGTTGGCGAGTGACCGGGTTCTGCGCGTACGCCCCGTGCACGCGCCTTTCGCAATCACGCTCAATTCCAGCAACACTGACCGGATTTACTGTCTCGATGAGAGGGCCGAACGGGTTGGTCTGACGCGCGGCATGAACTTTGCTGATGCCCGCGCCGTCTGCCCCGACCTGATCAGCCAGCCTGCACGTCCCGATCTCGATGCCCGCTTTCTCGCCATCCTGTGCCGTTGGGCCACGCGATATTGCCCCTGGGTCGAGCGTGATGGTCCGGACGGGCTGGTGCTTGATGTCACTGGTTCGGCGCATTTATGGGGCGGCGAGGCGCAGATGCTCTCCGACATGAGGGAGCGCGTGGTGCGAGCCGGGCTGGCATTGCGTCTGGGCTGCGCAGAGACGCGGGGTGCGGCCTGGGCATTGGCGCATTTCGCAACCGGAAGAAATGCAATCTTGACCGACCTTCCTGTTGCGGCACTGCGTCTTGACGACGCCACGGTCACGGCGCTGCAGCGCCTTGGGCTGCGCCGCATTGGCGATCTCTGCGCCGCTGCCCGCGCGCCCCTTGCCCGGCGGTTTGGCCCTGAACTGCTGCTGCGCCTGGACCAGACCATGGGGCGGGTTCCAGAACCTGTCACGCCCGACCCCGAGCCGCCGCACTTTGCCGCGCGCATAAGCCTGCCAGAGCCAATCGGCCTGACCGAAGACGTGATGGGCCTCACCGCGCGGCTGCTGGCGCCGCTTTGCGACAAACTCAAGGCGCAGGAGATGGGCGCGCGCAGTCTCGTGCTGACGCTGCGCCGCGTCGATCAGGGCAACCCGCAGGTGAAGCTGCGCCTTGCCGCGCCGATGCGCGATCCGCAGCGGATTTTGCCGCTGTTCACCCGCGGTGTAGAAGAGGTGGACGCGGGCTTTGGCATTGACCAGATCCGTCTGGAGGCCACCGGGGTCGAGCCACTGCCCGCGCAGCAGATCGGCAGTCATCGTGACACAGGCGCAGATCGTATCGATGACCTGATCACCCGCATCGGCACCCGCATCGGGCTGGAGAATATCCAGAGAATCCTGCCTGCCGACAGTCATATCCCCGAACGCGCCTTTTCCATCGTTCCCGCTGCCTTCAGCGTCCCTGACAGTGCATGGTCATGCCTTTGCCCGCGCCCCCTGTGCCTGTTCCCGCCCGAACCGATCGACGGGCAAGGCGCCGCGCCCCCTGCACGGTTTCGCTGGCGCCGCATGGCATTCACCACCGGGCGCGCCACCGGCCCCGAACGCATCGCGCCAGAGTGGTGGCTGCCGGACACGGCATGGCGTTCCGGTCTGCGCGATTACTGGCGGATCGAGACCCGCGAAGGACGCCGGCTGTGGTTGTGTCACACCCCGCAAAATCCCGGCTGGTTCGTGCAGGGGGAATTCGCATGAGCTATGCCGAGCTTTGCACCACCTCGAATTTCACCTTTCTCACCGGGGCTTCGCATCCCGAAGAGCTGATGCGGCGCGCCGCCGATCTGGGGCTTGACGCCATCGCCATCACGGACCGCAACACGCTGGCAGGGGTGGTGCGGGCCTGGTCGGCGCTCAAGGTCCTGCGCGATGAGACCGCTGATCCGTCGAAATTGCCGAAGCTGATCGTCGGCGCGCGGCTGGTGCTGCGCGATTGCCCGGTTGAGTGGCTCGCCCTGCCCACGGAGCGGGCCGCCTATCACCGGCTGTCGCGACTTTTGACTCTGGGCAAGCGTCGGGCCGACAAGGCTGGGTGTCATCTTGATCTGAGCGATCTTGATGCGGGCTGCCTTGGCATGATCCTGATCGCCCTGCCACCGCAGGATCTGGCGCAGGCGCAGGAGCCGTTGCAAATCATGCAGCGCCGCTTTCCTGGTCAGGTCTTTCTGGGGGCCGCGCCGCATTATGACGGCTCGGATCAGGCGTGGTTTGATGCCTGCGCCGCGCTGGCGCTGCGCTGCGCGACGCCGATGGTGGCGGTGGGTGATGTGCTGATGCATCACGGTGGACGGCGCAGGCTGGCGGATGTGCTGACCTGCATGCGCGCGGGGCTGACCATCGACCGGATCGGCACCAGGGCGCTGCCCAATTCCGAACGCCGCCTCAAGGGCGCCCCCGATATGGCCCGGCTTTATCAGCGACATCCGGCGGCGATCAAACGCACAGTCGGGATCGCCCTGCGCTGCGGGTTCGATCTTTCGGATCTGAGCTATGAATATCCTGATGAGGCGTCCGGGGATGAGGCGCCGCAAACCCGGCTGATCCGATTGGCGCGCGAGGGGTTGCGGCGGCGCGATCCCGAGGGAGCGACAGACCGCACGCATCAGCTGATGGAAAAGGAACTCTCGTTGGTCGGCGAGCTGCGCTATGCGCCCTATTTCCTCACCGTCCATGACATTGTGCAACATGCCCGCGCGCGCGGCATCCTGTGCCAGGGGCGCGGCTCGGCAGCCAATTCCATCCTCTGTTATCTTCTAGGCATCACCGATGTCTCTCCCGACATGATCGGCATGGTGTTCGAGCGCTTCATCTCGCGCCATCGCGACGAGCCGCCCGACATTGACGTGGATTTCGAACATGAACGCCGCGAAGAGGTCATCCAGTGGATCTATGACACCTACGGACGCCATCGCGCCGGCCTGTGCGCCACGGTGATCCATTTTCGCACTCGCGCCGCGATCCGGGAGGTCGGCAAGGTCATGGGCCTCAGCGCCGATCTGACTGCGCGGTTGTCAGGCGATATCTGGGGGCAGAGCAATGCCGGAGCGGACATGGCGCGCGTGCGGGAACTGGGCCTGAACCCAAAGGACCAGCGACTGGCGCAGACGATCGAGCTGATCGGCGAGATCATCGGCTTTCCGCGCCACCTGTCACAGCATGTCGGCGGCTTCGTCATCACGCGCGGACGGCTGGATGAACTTTGCCCCATCGAAAACGCCGCGATGGAAGGGCGCACGGTGATCGAATGGGACAAGGACGACATTGATGCGCTTGGCATTCTCAAGGTCGATGTGCTGTCCCTGGGGATGCTCACCTGCCTGCGCAAGAGCTTCGATCTTCTGAAGGTCCATGAGAAGATCCGCCTGAGTCTCGACACGGTGCCGCAAGAAGACAAGGCGACCTATGACATGCTTCAGCGCGCGGATGCGGTGGGGGTGTTTCAGGTCGAAAGCCGCGCGCAGATGAATTTCCTGCCGCGGATGAAGCCCGCAACCTTCTACGATCTGGTGATCGAGGTCGCCATCGTGCGCCCCGGCCCCATTCAGGGCGGTATGGTCAAGCCCTATATCCGGCGCAGGCAGGGGCTTGAGGTGCCTGAACCTTTTGGTCCCGCGCTTGAGGAGGTCACGCGCAAGACCCTTGGCGTGCCGTTGTTCCAGGAACAGGCCATGCAGATCGCCGTCGTTGGCGCGGGGTATTCGGCCGAAGAGGCGGACAAGCTGCGCCGTTCCCTGGCCTCTTTCCGGCGCATGGGCACCATTGGCGCGCACCGTGACCGGTTCATGCGCGGCATGATGAGCAATGGCTATTCGGCAGAGGTGGCGGCGAGTTGTTTTGGCCAGATCGAAGGCTTTGCCGATTACGGCTTTCCTGAAAGCCACGCGGCGGCCTTCGCCATGCTGACCTATGTGTCCTCTTGGCTCAAATGCCATCACCCGGCGGTCTTTGCCTGTGCGCTGCTGAACTCGCAACCGATGGGATTTTATGCGCCGGCCCAGATCGTGTGGGATCTGCGCGATCATGGCGTCGAGGTGCGGCCTATCTGCGTGAACCATTCGGATTGGGACAACCTGCTGGAACGCCGCACCGATGGGGCGCTGGCGCTACGGCTTGGGTTTCGCCAGATCAAGGGGGTGCGCAAGGAGGACGCCGATTGGATCACCTCCGCCCGCGGCAATGGCTATCAGGACCCCGAAAGCGTCTGGCTGCGCGCCGGTGTGACGCCCGCCGTGCTGGAACGCCTGGCCGAGGCGGACACCTTCATCGGCATGGGCCTGACGCGCCGCGATGCGCTGTGGCAGGTCCGCGCGATCCGGGCGCCCAAACCGCTGCCGCTGTTTTCCGACCCGTTGGACGGTGAAGGCATTCATGAGCCAAAGGTCCATCTGCCCTCGATGCATTTGGGCGAAGAGGTGGTCGAGGATTATGTCGCAATGCGCCTGACGCTGCGCGCCCATCCGATGGAGCTTTTGCGCCCTCTGATACCCGGACTGACGCCGCATGACCGCCTTGTCTCTGCGCCACTGACGCGCCTCACCGTCTGCGGCCTCGTCATCACCCGCCAGCGGCCCGGCACGGCCTCAGGTGTGATCTTTCTGACACTTGAGGACGAGACCGGCACCTCCAATATCGTCGTCTGGCCCAAGGTCTACGCACGTTTCCGGCGCATCGTCATGGGCGGACGCCTGCTGCGCGTCACCGGACGGCTGGAGCGCGAGGGCATCGTCACGCATCTGATCGCCGATCACATCGAAGATCTGTCTCACAAGCTCTCAGAGCTAGGCCATCCGCTTGACGGCGCGTTGGGCATCACACAACCACAAGCCGACGACGCCCCGCGTCCCCCCCGCACTCCACCACGCGCCCGCCACCCTCGCGAACAGGCCAAACGGCTCTTCCCTAGCCGGGATTTTCATTGAGACTGGCCATTGCTTCCGGCCCACAGCCGCCTTTGACAACGTCTCCCTGAGACAGGGACACGGAGCCCACCAACTGAGCCAGGCAGCCGCCTCGCGGACGCCCGAAGTACTTGAAACGTCTCTTGCCGCCGCAGGATGATGCGTGCGAATGCAATCTGCGGCCTACCCGAGAACCAAATCCCACTCCGAAGGGGATTTTCGCTTCCCCGCAACTCGCTGATTCATGGCGCTTCTGGATGAGATGGAAGCGCACAGGCCGCACCATGCGCCATGCTGGCATGCTGGCTACGACGTGAGCCAGAGAAAGCGCAAGCTCGTCGCGGAGCCGTTCGGCCGGGGCAAGATGATCCGCCCCATTGCCAAGACGATGCGGCGCGACCTCGACCGCGTCGGCGCCCAGTTCACATTGACTATGGCCGCCTACAATCTGTCCAAACTGCCGAGACTGATGCCGGCCTGAGGCGGCAGGCGGGGCAGGAGTATGGACAGTGGGTAAGCGAGAGCTGCCCCTCGGCAGCTAACGCTCTCCCCAAAATCAACTGTTCCTCAGCGGCCTGCCAGCTCTGCGCAATCAATCCAGTGGCATGGTCGAAGCTGCGCCTTATTGGCGCCGTGCTCGTGTTGCTGGATCGGCCAGGGCGGCGACGGCTCGCGCCACCGACTGTGCGAGCCCTCACCGCTCAGATTTTTCGAGGAACGCTTTCGGCACAGTTGGGCAAAACGGGAGAGGCTGATGGCTGAACAAAAGCCGGTTGAGCCGGCCACATCAGCCTGGGAGAAGTGTGTTGCTTGCGGCGAGCAGGCCGTATTGTGCAAGGAGCCGACCCTATATCCGTTCCAGCATCCGCGCGGCCGATCCAGTGGCCCCGTCAATTTCCGCTGTGAGATCTGCGGGGCAGTCAACTGCTATGAATTCTTCGACGAGTCATTGCTTGCTTCCTGGCGTGCGGAAATGCGGAATTGTTTGCGTAGACTGCGCAACTGGCGAAGGCGATCGTCCTTTCACGATCCGCGCGTTCACCTCGACATCCCATGCCCGGAGTGCGGTGGCCGGTTGATGAATTGGGCCAACGTGATGCGCACGGGGTTGGAAATGGACGGCGAAGATGTTCCACCCGATGCCTTTCCATCCTTTCCGACCGACTGTGTCGATTGCAAAGCGATGATCTTCACCCCGTCGGATTCAGCGGGGGAAGCGTCCGAAGAAGCAGAGGGCGCACAGCCGCCAGTTTGGCGGCCGCGACCATGCTCGCCCCGTATTCACTAGATGCCCGAGGGAGAGAAAATGGAACCATTGACGCGCCGAGGGATGATAACCAGCTTGGTCATGGCTCCGGCGGCAGGTTTGGTCGCAGGCGGCGCCCTTGCGTTGCCACATCCCGAACTCGACAAGGCAGCCATGATCGATCGGTCGATCGAGATCCTGGCGTGGTACTACGCGATGCCCATTGAAAAGATCATGTCCAATAGAAGGTGGAACGTTGTTGTTGGCGTCCGCCAACGGGCCGCCTATCTGGCCTTCCTGCTGTCGGGTGCATCGTTGACCGAGATGGGTCCGCACTTCGGCGGTCGCGATTGGATGTCGATGCGGTATTCTGTTCTG
>JBKDZY010000179.1:0-5798 GCA_047971765.1 Hyphomicrobiaceae bacterium
CATGCCAGACGCCGACCGCATCTGGGCCAGCCTCGGCGCGTCCTACAAGTGGAGCGAGGCCATGAGCTTCGATTTCGCCTACAGCCACATTTTCGGGCTCGACGCCCCCATCGACCGGACAGAGCGCGGCCTGCGTTTCATCGGCGACAGCGATGCCCATGTCGATATCATCTCGGCCAGCATCAAGGTGAAACTTGGCGGCGGCGACGAAACAGCCCTGAAATAGGCGCCACTGCCCACCGGCCTCGCATCACCAGCCATCACCGGCATAGTCTGTGGCATGTCCTTATGAACCCGGAATGCCACTGTCAGTTTGCGAGGCCACCATGCGCGTCATCGATTTGTCCATGCCCATCGCCGACACCCATCCTCGCTGGAAAACGGAGGTGACGTTCGTCGGCGACATTGCCAAAGGCGACTCCTCACGCGCCACCTGGCTCAAGGTCTCCTGCCACGCCTTTTCGCATGTCGATGCGCGCCGCCACTGTTTCGTCGACGGCGAAACGATCGAGGAAACGCCACTGTCGGACCTCGTTGGCCCGGCATCGGTCATCGACCTGATGGACGTCACGCCCAACGAGGCCATCGGCCCGGAGCGCCTCGCCGAACGCGCCAGCCATTTGAAGCGCGGTGGCATAGCCCTGTTCAAGTCAGGGTGGGACCGCCAGCGCGATCCCTATACCAAGGCGTTCTGGCTCGATGCACCGTACCTCACCAGGGAGGCAGCCGACTGGCTTCTGGCGACCGGCATCAAGACCATCGGCTACGACTTCCCGCAGGACTACTCGATCCGCCTCCTGCTTTCGGGCCAGAAAAGTCCGCTGGCGGACAAGCCGACCCATGATGTCCTGCTGCGCGCAGGCATCAACATGATCGAATACATCGTCAACACGGCCGACATTCACGAACCGGAGGTCTTCCTGTCTGCAGCTCCCCTCAAGGTCCCCGGCGCGGACGGTGCACCCGCCCGGGTCTATTGCGTCGAGGGCCTGCTTCCATAAGATCGCGCCCGGCACTTGAAACAGAAGCCTAGGCGCTTCTGCCTTGCAGCCCTTCCGCTTCAGGCGGAAACGCTTAGGCCGCAAGCGCCGACAGGATACGCGCCCAACTGCGTGCCCCCTTCTTGAAGCTCGACATGTTGTACTTCTCATTCGGCGAGTGGATCCGGTCATCATCGAGGCCAAACCCGATCAACATGCTGTCCATGCCAAGCTGGTCCTTGAAGGTCTGCACGATGGGAATGGAACCGCCAAGCGCGATCATGGCTGGCGCCTTGCCCCACTCGTCCCCCAGCGCCCTGGCAGCCCGCGTCAGGTAGGGGGCCGTGGTGTCGAAGGCGATGGCCGGGCTGCCGTCACGGCCATTGAAGCGCGCCTTGCAATCGGCCGGAAGGCGCTCCGTAACGAACGCCTTGATCCCTTCCAGCACCTTCTTCGGGCTCTGCCCAGGCACCAGGCGGCATGTGATCTTCACCGAAGCCTCGGCCGGAATCACCGTCTTGGTACCGACGCCCTGGTAACCGCCAGAGATGCCGTTGAACTCCAGCGTTGGCCGTGACCAGATCTGCTCGAGCACCGAGTACCCCGTCTCACCCGCAGGCACCGACAGCCCGACCCCGCCAAGAAAGACAGCCTCATCGAACCCCAGCTCCTTCCACTGCTTGAGCTGCTTCTGCGACGGCTTGACGACCCCGTCATAGAACCCCGGAACCTGCACCTTGCCCGTCTTGCCGTGCATCGCACCGCAGATCTGGGTCAGGACGCGGATTGGGTTGGCCGCAGCGCCGCCATAAAGCCCGGAGTGCAGGTCCCGCGACGGCCCGCTGATGAACACCTCGACCGCTGCCATGCCGCGCAACTGCGTGGTGATGGCCGGCGTGTCCTTGTCCCATTGGCTCGTGTCGCAGACGAGCACCAGATCCGCCTTGATCTCGCGTCCATGCGCCTTGAGAAAGCCCGGCAGCGAAGGTGAGCCACATTCCTCCTCCCCTTCGAGCAGCACCGAGACCGCCACCGGCAGCTCACCGGCAACCGACGTCCACGCCCGCGCTGCCTCCAGAAACGTCGAAAGCTGGCCCTTGTTGTCCTGGGCGCCGCGCGCCACGATCACCCGGCCGTTACCCTTTTCGGTCGCCAGCCGCGGCTCGAACGGTGGGCTTTTCCACAAGTCCAGCGGGTCGGGCGGTTGCACGTCGTAGTGCCCATAGAAGAGGAGATGCGGCATGCCCTTGGGCACGCGCTTGCGGTCGTGCGCCACCACCATCGGGTGCCCGGTCGTGGGAACCACCTTGGCTTCGGCAAACCCGATTTCGCTGAGTTGATCCCGACACCACGTTGCAGCTTCGAGACAATTCTCCTTGTAGGCCGGATCCGTCGAGACGCTCTGGACCTTCAGGAATGAAAACAACCGCTCAAGCGCCTCCCCGTGCCCCTTGTCGAGTGCGCCGAGTACGGCCTTCAGTTTATTCTGCATGGAACCTGCCCGCCTTGCCTTCTTGAACCGCAATCATTCGTTGTTCACATGTAAGCGCAACGGCCGAAAATTGGAACGTCGCTTGCATCGAATGTCAGTACCTCCTTATACATCGCGGCACTTAGCGCGTGCTGCAAAGCAGCAAGACGATGTAAAAGCCTCCGAATCGACGAAAACGACACGCCCGGCTCTATCAGAGGACCTCGACCATGGCAGCCTCCACCAGCACCCCCACTTCGGCCCGACAGGTCTATGTCTTCGGAACGGGCAGGACAGATGGCAAGGCTGGCATGCGCGACCTGCTCGGAGGCAAGGGCGCCAATCTGGCTGAAATGGCATCGCTTGGCTTGCCTGTGCCCCCCGGCTTCACCATCACCACCGAGGTCTGCAACGCCTACACGGCTGCGGGCGGCCAGTTCCCCAGGGGCCTTGACGGCGATGTGACCGCCGCCCTGCAGGAGGTCGGCACGGCCGTCGGCGCCATCTTCGGCGACGCCAAGGCCCCGCTGCTGGTCTCGGTCCGCTCCGGTGCCCGCGCCTCCATGCCGGGCATGATGGACACCATCCTCAATCTCGGCCTCAACGATGTGACGGTAGAGGGCCTGGCGACGGTCTCCGGCGATCCGCGCTTCGCCTTCGACAGCTACCGCCGGTTCATCCAGATGTATTCCGGCGTGGTCCTCGGCATCGAGCACGAGGTGTTCGAGGCCATCCTGGATTCGGTCAAGAGCCTCAATGGCTTCGACCTCGATACGGACCTGGGCGCTGACGACTGGCGGGAGGTGATCAAGCGCTACAAGGAAGCCGTCAAAGAGCACCTCGGCAAACCGTTCCCGCAGGACACGACCGAACAACTCTGGGGCGCCATCGGCGCCGTCTTCCGGTCCTGGAACAACGCCCGCGCGATCACCTACCGCCGCCTCAACGCCATCCCGGACGACTGGGGCACGGCTGTCAACGTACAGGCCATGGTCTTCGGCAACCGCGGCCCCACCTCGGCCACAGGCGTCGCCTTCACCCGCAACCCGTCGACCGGTACCAGGCAGATCTACGGCGAGTATCTGGTGAACGCCCAGGGCGAGGACGTGGTGGCCGGCATCCGGACCCCGCAGGCGCTGACCGAACGCGCCCGCGAGGAGGCTGGCGATACCTCCCCGTCACTCGAAAGCCTCATGCCCGAGACCTTCGCCGAGCTCATGGCCGTGTTCAAGAAGCTTGAGGGCCATTACCGCGACATGCAGGACATCGAGTTCACCATCCAGGAAGGCCGCCTGTGGATGCTGCAGACTCGCAACGGCAAGCGCACCACCCAGGCCGCATTGAAGATCGCGGTCGATCTCGCCGACGAGGGCGTCATCTCCCCTGACGAGGCCGTCGCACGCATCGACGCCGGTGCACTCGACCAGCTCCTGCACCCGACCATTGCGCCGGATGCCGACAAGCACATCGTTGCCCAGGGTCTGCCGGCCTCCCCCGGCGCGGCAGCAGGCGAGATCGTCTTCACCGCCGACGAAGCCGAGGCCATGAAGGCCCAGGGCAAGGACGTCATTCTCGCGCGCCTCGAAACCAGTCCCGAGGACATCCACGGCATGCACGCCGCCGTCGGCATCCTCACCACCCGCGGCGGCATGACCTCCCACGCAGCCGTGGTTGCCCGTGGCATGGGCCGCCCATGCGTCTGCGGCGCCAGCACCATCCGCGTCGACTACAAGGCCGAGACCATGAGCGCCGGCAGCGAGACGTTCGCGAAAGGCGACATCATTACCATTGATGGCGCGACCGGCGAAGTCCTGCGTGGCAAGGTCGAGATGCGCCAGCCTGAGCTGTCCGGCGATTTCGCCAAGATCATGTCCTGGGCCGACAACGCAAGACGACTGAAGGTCAGGGCCAACGCGGACACCCCGCGCGATGCACGCCAGGCACGCGATTTCGGCGCGGAGGGCATTGGCCTGTGCCGCACCGAGCACATGTTCTTCGATGCCGATCGTATCCTCGCCGTCCGCGAGATGATCCTGGCCGACGACGTGGCCGGACGCAAAAAGGCATTGGCAAAAATCCTGCCCATGCAGCGCGCCGATTTCATTGACATTTTCGAAATCATGGCTGGGCTGCCCGTCACCATTCGTCTGCTCGACCCGCCTCTGCACGAATTCCTGCCACACGAGGAAAAGGAGGCCGCTGCCGTTGCCGCCGAGCTTGGCGTCCCGGCAGCGAAACTCCGCCTGCGCATTGCCGAACTGCATGAAGTCAACCCGATGCTCGGTTTCCGCGGCTGCCGTCTGGCCGTCCGCTATCCCGAGATCACCGAGATGCAGGCGCGCGCCATCTTCGAGGCCAGCGTGGAGGTCGCCAAACGGACCGGCGCTGCCGTGAAGCCCGAGGTCATGATTCCCCTCGTTGCCTGGCGGCGGGAATTCGACATCCTGGCCAAGGTCATCCGCAAGACGGCCCAGGCCGTCGAAGCTGAAACCGGACAGAAACTCGACTACCAGATCGGCACCATGATCGAGCTTCCGCGCGCAGCCCTCCGCGCCAGCGAGATTGCAGGCGGCGAGAACGGCGCCGAGTTCTTTTCGTTCGGGACCAACGACCTGACACAGACTTGTCTCGGCCTCTCGCGTGACGACGCCGCCCCGATCCTCAGCGACTACACCAGGAGCCGCATCTTCGAGGTGGACCCGTTCGTATCCATCGACCAGGAGGGCGTCGGCGAACTGGTCCGCATCGGCACGGAACGAGGCCGCAAGGTCCGCTCAGACCTGAAGGTCGGCATCTGCGGAGAGCATGGCGGCGACCCGGCATCTGTCGTGTTCTGCCACGCCTCGGGTCTGGACTACGTCTCCTGCTCGCCATTCCGGGTTCCAGTTGCCCGCCTCGCAGCCGCACAGGCCGCGATCAACAAGACCGGTCACTCCACGGCCTGACGAAAAGCAGGGAACGGAAAACGGGAAGTGGAATGATTATCCACTTCCCGCGCCATCCTGAAACTTCATTGTATTGCAATGCACGGCAATTGCCCGCACAGACCTTGCCTGCTTCCCATCGCCAAAGCCGGGAGCCAACATCCGGACACATTCCCGCCAAACCGGAATTGACCTGGAGACTCAAGTGCTTTGCAATATTCCCTACACGATGCGTCAATCGGTTATGCTCTTCTCGACAATTCATTATTCCTACAAATATGAATGATATGCTTCCCACCAACACAAACTAGGCATTATTATATCTGCAATGCCTACTGTATTGCGTGTTTGGGGGGGACAACGTGGCAAGCAACGATAATCCAGCCACTTTACGCATCGGCGATGAGATGTTCATCGACGGCT
>JBKDZY010000180.1:0-5255 GCA_047971765.1 Hyphomicrobiaceae bacterium
CTGCCAATCGTTGCGCGGTTCGTGCGGGTAGATCGTCGTCGTATCGAGCAGCTTGCCGGTGGCATCGACGACGGCGACCTTGCAGCCCGTGCGGATGCCGGGGTCAAGGCCGAGCGTGACGCGCGCACCAGCCGGTGCCGCCAGCAGCAAATCCTTGATATTGCGCGAAAAAACCTTGATTGCCTCGCCATCAGCACCTTCCTTGAGGCGGGTCAGGAGATCCACGGCAAGCCCCACATGCAGACGCGCCTTCCAGGCGAGGCGAACGCCATCGGACAGCCACTTGTCGGCCGGTCGTCCCTTGTCGGCCAGCCCCATGGCGACACGGATCTTGCCCTCGGCCGGATGCGGCTGGCCTTCCGTTCCCGCCACATCGAGTGCGATATCCAGGATGCCTTCGTTGCGCCCCCTGAGCAGGGCCAGGGCACGGTGGGATGGAATCCCCTTCCCCTTCTGCTGGAAGTCGAAATAGTCGGAAAACTTGGCGCCCTCGGCTTCCTTGCCGGCGACGACCTTGGACGCGATGACGCCATCAGTCCACAACCACTCGCGCAATGAGCCGACCAGTTCCGCCTGCTCGCCGATACGTTCGATCAGGATGGCGCGCGCGCCATCCAGCGCCGCTTTGGTATCCGCCACGCCCCTGCCTGCATCGACAAAACGCTCGGCGGCCTGTTCCGGAGACAATTGCGGGTTGCCGATCAGTTCGTCGATCAGCGGTTCCAGGCCCGCTTCCCGCGCGATCTGCGCCTTGGTGCGACGCTTCGGCTTGAAAGGGGCGTAGAGATCCTCGAGCGCGACCTTGGTCTCGGCATTGGCGATGGCGGCGGACAGGGCGGGCGTCAACTTGCCCTGTTCCTCGATGCTCTTCATCACCGTGCCACGACGGTCCTCGAGTTCACGGAGATAGCCGAGCCGCTCCTCGAGACGACGAAGCTGGGTATCGTCCAGACCGCCGGTGCGCTCCTTGCGGTAGCGCGCGATGAATGGAACGGTCGAACCTTCCCCGAGCAGTTGGACGGCGGCAGACACCTGCCCATCACCAACCGAAAGCTCACGCGCGATTTGCGAAACGATCTTGTCCATGCGTCGTCTACCCGTTCTGATCACAACGGAGGGCGCTGCCTAACCGTGCCCACGCTCCCGTCCGCCTCGAATCGAAGCGCGACGTTAGCACCAGCCGCGGGGTGCATGAAGCGCTTGCGGCACGTCATACAATTGCGAGGCGGGCGAAGGTAAGGCAGACGTGTAACGCGTTCTGGCCAAAATATTTTCCTGGGTGGGACGATCAGTTGCGGCTGGCATCGGGGCCCACCAGGAGGCGTCCCCAGGCGAGGCTCAATGACGCGCTGCCATGCCTTCCCAGAGCTTCTGCACACGCACACGGCGACCGCACACGGCCCGATACCACCTCTGGCGGAACGGGGCCTTCCTGTCATTGCGGTCCCGTGCGTCCCGTCGTCCTCATCAGGATTTGGGCGGGGTCCTGGTTCCGGCCGTCTCGTCTGCGCCCTCGGCTTTCGGAACGAACGTCATGGCCACCCCGTTCATGCAGTAGCGCTGTCCCGTCGGGGCGGGACCATCGGGAAAGACATGGCCGAGATGGCCGCCACAGGTTGCGCAATGCACTTCGGTCCGGACCATGAAGAAGCTGCGATCCGACTTGATCCCAACCGCATTCTCAACCGGCTTGAAGAAACTCGGCCAGCCGGTGCCGCTGTCGAACTTGGCATCAGACGTGAACAGCAACGCCTTGCAGCCCGCGCAGTGGTATTCGCCGGCGGCGTAGTTCTTGTCGAGCGGGCTCGAAAAGGCGCGTTCCGTGCCGTGGTCGCGCAGGACGTAGTATTGCTCCTTGCTCAGAAGCTTGTGCAAATCGGCGTCGGATTTGGTCACCGGGAATGTTCCTTTCGCTTGTTCGCCGGCCCTCGTTTCCTTCCAGGTTGCTGCTGCAGCGGCGGTGGCGGAAACAGCTCCGATGGCAAAGGCGCGGCGTGAGAACATGATGCGGGCTCCGTTCGTCGGTAGCAATTGGCAGCTCAAATCCATCCCGGCACGGATCGTTCGGCACAAGACGGCGTGACGCGCCCTCGATCGACGACACGAGACCTGACCACATGTCCTTTCGCCGATCAAGGATCCCCATCATATAAAGGTCCATGACGGCCCGCCGGAATCACGCCTGCTCACAAATTCTCGACCGGCGGCTTGGCACGCACCGGCAGTTCGACGGCCCCGGTGCGGTGGTGCGTCAGGATGGGATGCCTTGCGGCTGCCGCGCGCGCCAACTGCTGCGATGCCCAGCGGTCGGCATCCTCCAGCAGCCCGGTGTGGCGGCCCCAGTCGAGAATGCCCATATCCAGCGGCAAGGGGGGCAGCAGGACCAGATCGCCTGGTGTCAGGTAGGCCTCGAACGACTGCTTGTTGGCGAGCAGGCTGCGCATGAGGACGGCGCCGAGGCCGGGCGCGCGCGGCAGCGGCTTGGTGCCAAACGGCAGCAGCAGGCGGCGCAGGAGTTCACCCCGGCCGGGCAGCGCATCATAATCGACCTCGAAACGCTGAAGCTCGGGCGTTTCGAAGGCCAGCACAATGTTGGGGCCCGACTTGATGTCGCGCATGGCGGCCAACGGCACGTTCTCGACCAGGGCGCCATCGACCAGCATCTCGCCGCTGTCGGTATAGCACGCCGGCAGAAGCGCCGGGATGGAGGCGGACGCCCGGATGGCCCGCCACAGCTCGCCCGAGCGATGGCAGTGGCGGCCATAGCGTGACAGGTTGGTCGACACCGCAAAAAACGGAATCCACAAATCCTCGATGTCGATCCCGCCGTAGTAGCGGGCGAGGAGCTCGTCGAAGGTCCGGTGATCCAGCAGGGCATATCTGGGCCATGTGTAGCGGCCCAGCGCACGCCTGGCGACGAAGATGTCATGCACGCCGCGGTCGATTTCATCCGCCGTGAAGCCCATCGCGAAGGCTGCAGCCATGGCGCTACCGCCGGACGTACCGCCCATCATATCAATGGTCACGCCAGCCTTGACGAGCGCCTTGTAGAGCCCCAGGTGGGCAGCACAGAAGGCCCCTCCGCCGCAGGCGACCAGCCCCACGGCGGTCCCGGTGATAAACCGCGCAAGGCGCGCCATGTCGCGTTCATTCCCGACTGCAACGTGATGGTGCATGGTCACGGTGCGCGATGCGAGCCAGTAGCGCGTGCCGCGGGGCGCGCGGCGCTCCGGATGGAGCACCACGAGACGTTGCTGCGCCTTGCCGACCAGGGACGATGCGAAGCGCTCCAGTTCGTTTTCGGGCACCGCCTGGACTGGATGACGCGACGACAGGCCCACTCTCACCACGAGATCCGCCTGCCTCATGGCCTTTTTCGACCATGGGGTCAGCGTGGAGTCGGCGACGTAGATGACGATATCGTGGGAGGTTTCGAGCGCATTGAGCGCCTCGGTGGCATGGCTGCCGTCGATTTCGGCAACACCCGCCCGCTCGGTGATGTTACGGCTTGTCAGCAGCAACGTGCGACCTGTCCCGGCCAGGGTACCCACAAGTTCATCAGCGAAACGGTCCGGAATCCGTTCGGGGCCTGCCTGGATGACGGCAATCGTTCGCGGCGCAGAACGCCCAGGCGTTGCCCGGCCCAAGGTCTGGTCGGCGAGGCGGCGGGCCAGTGTCGCCGTCAACGCTCCCCAGATGGTCGGCGAGTTCTCGCACAGGTGGTCGAAATCCACGCGTTCCAGCCGGAGCACGATGCTGTCCCGGACAGCGGTGACGGTTGCGGTGCGCCGGCCACCGGACAGGAAAGCGATCTCACCGATGGGAGAGCCCGACCCGATCTCGGCCACCGCCCCGTCATGCCCCGCCACAGTGACCTCGAACCGGCCAGAGACGACGATATAGAGCGCAACTGCCTCGTCACCCTGGCGGACAAGCACCTCGCCGCGCTTCAAGTCGCGGCGCGCGAACCCGGCTTCCAGCCGCCGCCGATCCGCATTGGTGAGGTCAGCGAATATCCCGGTGGGGGGCAGGGCCGAAGCCGGCGGCGCTTCGGACGACATCGCTCGTGCAGTTCCCTTGTCGATGGGGCTCAACCCAGACCAGAAAAGAAGCACCCCGATCATGGCGGACGGGCGTTGGCGCGGCACCTGTTGACCCGGTCCACGGCACCACAGAGCGGGACCCGTCCGGAGGTTCCCAAACCACGGGCTTCATGCGGAAGATCATATCTCGATGGGATGATCAGGCAATTGGCGGGCCAACATCCGGCAGTTCGTCCGCATGGATGCGCCGACCGGACATGGCGATGCGGGCTCATATCAGGCGACCGCGCAACCAAACCTGCGGCCGAGACAGACGGGGCCGTGGCGGATCAATCCGTTGGTACGCCTGTATTCCAGCTCGAATTACGCCGTCCCATCTCCCGGCCCTTCTCGAACAGCGCTGCCTGATGGACCGGGTCGAAGACCTGGTCGCGGGGGCCCGGTCCCTTGAAGCTATTGGGAATGGCGACAAAGTGGAAGTCGGACCCACTGGCGAGGGCCTGACTGCGGATGCGATAGAGATCGCCGTCGTCGTGGGCCTTGATCAAGGTCGATACGGCGCGCGCGCCGATGTCAACCGCCGACGGTTTCACGGGCTCGAACTCCGGCGACATCTTGCCGTTCATGATGATGTAGATGTGCCGCTTGGGCTTGCTGGCGTAGAGCTTGTCGAATGCAGAGAGGTTCAGGTTGTACGGTGCAATGAAGATGTCGCGCGTCGTGCCGCCATCGACGTGCATCTCCTCGAACCTGCGCCCGCCAGCCTCGACCTGGATATGCACCGGCGGGAACACGCCTGGTATGGCTGCCGATCCCAGGATGACATCCCGGAACAGCTGAAGCGCCTGCGGCGTGCCGACCTTTGCGATTTCACCCATGTTCCAGAAGACGGGCCGCTGAGCGTCCAGATTGGTGGTACCGACCAGCAGGATCCGGCCCTTCTCGTACTCCCTTGCAATCGACCGAAGGAACGACGCCGTCACATATTGGCTGATCAGGTTGCGGAGCTTCGTGGTGTCGGCCAGGGCGGGACCACCGAAAATTGCAGGCAGGATCTGGGCCGTCGCCAACTGGTCCGTCTGATAGCGGGTCCAGATGACCTTCAAGGCCGGGTCCCACTTCGGGCCCAGGAAGGCGAACGGTGCGATGATCGAGCCCGCGGAGACGCCAGTGACGATATCGAACCGCGGTCGCCGGCCACTCTCGGTCCAG
>JBKDZY010000181.1:0-4715 GCA_047971765.1 Hyphomicrobiaceae bacterium
ACGTCACGAACCTTCAGACGCGGGTTCAAGCTGGAAAAGGGATCCTGGAAAACAACCTGCATCTTCCGGCGCAATGGCCGCAACAAGCCCTCCGACACATCATCGATGCGTTGGCCTTCCAGCACGACCTGACCGCTGGTGATGTTGAACAGCTTCAACACCGAACGGCCGACCGTCGACTTCCCGCATCCCGATTCCCCGACCAGAGCCAGCGTTTCTCCGCGCTCAATGGTGAACGAGACGCCGTCCACCGCATACACCTGCCCCGTGACCCGGCCGAAGATCCCGCCATGAAAGGGATAGTATTTTTTCAGATCGTTGACTGTCAGTATCGCGCTCATGACGCCACCACCTCCTTCTCAGCGTAGTGGCATGCCGCAAAGTGCTTGCTTGCCTTCAGCTCCAATGCGGGTGCCCGTTCGCGGCACAGATCCGTGGCTTTCGGACAACGTCCGGCAAAAGCGCACCCCTTGATGCGGACCTTGGGGCTTGGCACCAGGCCTGGAATTTCCTCGAGGCGTGTTTCCTCCCCCTTCAACGAGGAGCCGAGCTTGGGAACCGCCCCCAGCAGACCGACCGTGTAGGGATGCAGAGGACGCGCGAACAGCTCCTTCACCGGCGCCTCCTCTACTTTCCGGCCGGCATACATCACCACGATATGCTCGGCGACCTCCGCAACAACGCCAAGGTCATGCGTGATGATCATGATGGCAGCCCCGACCCGGGACTGCAGATCGCGCATCAGGTCGAGAATCTGCGCCTGCACGGTCACATCCAGCGCCGTGGTCGGCTCATCCGCAATCAGCAGTTTCGGGTTACATGCAAGGGCCATGGCGATCATCACGCGCTGTCGCATGCCGCCAGACAACTGGTGCGGATATTCGCGCACCCGCCGCTCCGGCTCGGGAATGCCGACCAGCATCAACATTTCGATCGCACGCTTTTCGGAATCCGGTCCGTTCAGGCCCTGGTGCAACTTCAGTGTTTCGCCGATCTGCCGCCCGATGGTCAGCACCGGATTGAGCGACGTCATCGGCTCCTGGAAGATCATCGAGATTTCATTGCCCCGGATCTTCCGGATTTCCGACATCGGCAGCGTCAACAGGTCCTTCCCCATGAAGCGGATGGCGCCGGCACTGCGCCCAAGCGTTTCCGGAATCAACCGGAGCACGGACATTGCAGTAACCGACTTGCCACAGCCGGATTCTCCCACGACAGCCAACGTCTGGCCTTCCTCGATGCTGAACGACAACCCATCGACAGCGCGGCTGATGCCGTCCGGCGTGCGGAAGTGGGTCTGCAGGTTTTCGATCTCCAGTATCGCCATGGAGCGTCATGTCTCCTTTTTCAGCGCCGTCATGCCGACGCCTCGCCAAGGGTTTCGTTCAGATCCGCTTTGCCATCCGTGGATCGAGCGCATCGCGCAGGCCATCACCAAGCAGGTTCACCGCAAGCACGGTGAGCGACAGGAAAATCGCGGGAAACACGATGATGAATGGCTTGACCTGCCACAAGGTCCGGCCATCTGCCATGATGTTTCCCCACGAAGGAATTGTCGGCGGCGTCCCGGCACCGATGAAGGACAGGATAGCTTCCACGATCATGGCGCTGCCGCAGACATAGGTCGCCTGGACAGTGAGGGGCGCAATCGTGTTGGGAAGAATATGCCGCCAGATGATGACCGGCGTTTTCGTACCTGCTGAAATGGCCGCCTCCACGTAGGGCTGTTCTCTCAGCGTCAGCACAACACCGCGGACCAATCGTGATATGCGCGGGATCTCCGCCACCGTGATCGCCAGAATAACGTTTTCGACGCTGGCCTTCGTCAACGCCATCAAGGCGACCGCGAGCAGGATCGGCGGAATGGCCATGATGCCATCCATGACCCGCATGATAATGCCGTCCAGGGTTTTCACGAAACCTGAAACAATGCCGATCGCAAGGCCGATCACGGAAGCTAGAAACGCGACAGCAAAGCCGACCAGAAGTGAAATTCTTGCTCCGTAGAGAACACGCGAATAGATGTCGCGCCCGTAGGCGTCCGACCCGAACCAGTATTCGGCGCCGGGAGGACGGGTTCGCCTGGCAGGTGCGAGCGCCGTCGGGTCGACGGTTCCCAGGACTGGCGCAAAGACCGCAATGAACGCCATGACCAGCAGAATGGCGATGCCGATTGCCATACTCGGGTTGCGCCAGATGAAGCCATACAGGCCGCGACGTTCCTTGATGGGGGGGAAGATGTCCGGAAGTGCCACTGCGGCCGGATAGGCGTCAGAAGGCATTGGTTTGCTCAAGTCGTTCAATAGCGGATCCTCGGATCAAGAACCGTATAGGTCAAATCGACTGCAAGGTTCACCAGCACGTAGACGAAGGAGAAAACCAGCACGATCCCCTGGATCAGCGGGTAGTCACGCCGGACGATCGCATCGATCGTCAATCTTCCAAGTCCCGGGATGGCGAAGACACTTTCCGTCACGACCGCACCGCCGATCAGCAGGGCGATGCCAATGCCAATAACGGTCACGATAGGAACGGAGGCATTCTTCAGGGCATGAAGAAAGAGTATCGGCCGCTCGCCGAGCCCTTTCGCCCGGCCCGTGCGGACATAGTCCTGCGACAGCACTTCGAGCATGGTCGCACGCGTGATGCGCGCGATAAGCGCGATATAGTTGAGGCCCAGGGCGATGGCGGGCAGAATCAGGCTTTCAAGCCAGAGCCAGATCCCTTTCGACAGGGGCGAATATCCCTGTACCGGCAGCCACCACAATTCCAGCCCGAAGACGTAGGCAAGCAGATAGCCGACGACGAAGACCGGAACCGAGAAGCCGAGCACCGCAAACGCCATCACGCCACGGTCAAACCAACTGCCTGCGGTCCACGCCGCCATGACGCCGAGCGGAATCGCCACCGCCACCGCGAAAATGAGCGTGACAACCATCATCGACAGTGTCGGTTCGACCCGTTGGAGGATCAGTTCGCTTACCGGCAACCCTGTGAACATTGATGTGCCGAGATCGCCAACCAGAACTTTGCCACTCCAGTCAGCAAAGCGAACGAGAAAGGGTTGATCGAGACCAAGACCTTTGCGGATCTTCTCCACGTCCTCTGGCGAGGCATGTTCACCAGCGATGACCGCTGCGGGATCGCCCGGTGCGATATAAAGGAGTGAAAAGACGAACAGCGCGACGAATATCATCACCGGAATAGTGGATAAGACACGTCGCACGACGTAGCCCAGCATTCGCACTCTCCCCTCGCCAGCAGCGATTGCGACTCGCCACGGCGTTCCGTGAATTTGAACAGAGCAACAGCTTTACAATCGAGCGCCCGGACCTTGAGGACCGGGCGCTCCCGGCCTCACGCCTTGTCCGGGCCCCAGAACCAGGGCATCGGCCCTCCGGTAATACCGGTGACATTGGTCCGCCAGGCCTGGTAGCTCAGCCAGAAGCCGGTCGGCGCATAGATAACGCCCTCCATGCCTGCACGATTGATCCTGGCGATATGCTGCTTTTCGTCGTCGAGCGTTTTCGAATCGTACCAGGCTGCAATTTCCGACTGGACCTCGGGAATATCCGGCCACCCGAACCAGGCCTTCTGGGCGCCGCCCGCAGCCAGAGCCGTATATCCAGCCGGACTGGTGCATCCTGACCCGGCATGCCAAGTATGGAACATGCCCCATCCGCCCTCACCCGGCGGGTTTTTCGATGCGCGACGCTGGCCGACCGTGCCCCAATCGGTTGCAACGAAGTCCACATTCATGCCGATCTTTTTCAGGAGGTCGGCAGTGATCTCGCCCATGGCCTTGAGCGCCGGCTGGTCCTGGGCCACGAGGCATGTCACCGGCGTCCCGTCATAGCCACCTTCCTTGAGCAGTTTCTTCGCAAGACTGTAGTCGGGCGGGGTTTTCAACAGGTCTGCGCCTTCTTCCGTGTAGAGCGGCGTGCCCGGCGTGAAGAAGCTGGGGAGCTTCTTCCAGAGATTGTCATCCGAGCCGACAACGGCGCGCATGTAGTCCTCTTGCGACATCGCGGCCAGGACCGCCTGACGCACCTTCACGTTATTGAATGGCTTGTGCAGGTGGTTCATGCGGAACGAGCCGATGTTGCCGAAAGGATCGCCAATGTCGACCTTGATATTCCGGTTGCGCTTGAGCAACGGCACGAGATCCGGGATCGGCGTTTCCCACCAATCCACTTCGCCGGTCTGGAGCGCAGCCGACGCCGTCGCAGGGTCAGGCATGATGACCCATTCAATGCGATCGAACTTGACGCGCTTTCCGCCTGACCACCATTCGCCCGGCTCGTCACGCGGGACATAACCGTCGAATTTCTCGAACGCAGCCAGCGCACCGGGTTGCCAGTCGGCCCGCACGAACTTCATGGGGCCCGAGCCGACATACTCGGTGATCTGCTTGAAGGGGTCAGTCTTGGCAATGCGTTCCGGCATGATGAAGCAGACCGGGGTGCCGACCTTTCCGAGCGCAAGCAACAGCTTCGGATATGGCTTCGAAAGCACGAGCTTGAACGTCTTGTCGTCGACGGCGGAGATTTCCTTCTGAAGCGCCAGGATCATCTGGCCCATGCCGTCGCGCCGTGACCAGCGCTGGAAGCTCGCGACACAATCCTTTGCCAGCACCGGCTCGCCATCATGAAACTTCAAGCCTGGCCGGAGCTTGAATGTCCAGGTCAGGCCATCGCTGGAAACCTCTTCGCTCT
>JBKDZY010000182.1:0-14037 GCA_047971765.1 Hyphomicrobiaceae bacterium
TGTAGCCGCGGTTGGCGAATACCAGCACCGTGATGTCCAGGTTTTCGCGCGCCATTGTCCACAGTGACTGGACCGTATACATGCCACTGCCGTCACCCTCGAGCGCAATGACCTTCCGGTCAGGGCAGGCAATAGCGGCACCAACCGCAACCGGCAGACCGTAGCCGATCGACCCACCGCGATTGTTGATCCAGTCATGTGGCGGCGCGCCAGCCGTGTCCGGGAAGAATTCGCGGCCCGTAGTGACGCTTTCATCAACGATGATCGCGTTCTCGGGGATCATGGCGCCAAGCAGAGGCGCGAGCGTTACCGGCGTAATGGCTCCCGTGGGAATTTCGGGCCGGCGCGTCGCTGCAATATGCGCCGGCGGGGTGTCGAGGCATCCCAGCTCCATCGCCAATGCTTCGAGCGCGGCTTCCATGTCCTCCTCGATGCCCGCGAGTCTGGTGGACTTCGCATCTTCCGGCATCAGCAGGCTCGGCTTGTCCGGGTAGGCAAAGAAGGCAACCGGCTCGCGCGCACCGACCAGAACCAGATCGCCGGCAGCCTTCATGACTTTGAGTGCCTGCTCAACCACATAAGGGATGCGCAGCACCTGCACGCGCCCGGCGCCACGTTCAAGCCGGGTATTGGCGCCCTCGGTCAGGATGCCACAACCGGTTTTCGCCGCGATACGTCCCGCAAGTTCCAGCGGACGCTGGCGCAACGCGTTGCCCCCCATCAGGAGCGTCGCCTTCTTGCCTGACCGCAGCATGGCGGCGGCGGCCTTGACCGCATCCTCGGACACCTTCGGCGGCCAGGCCTTGGGTGAGGTCTGGGCGATCCCGTCCGCGGGGCCCCAGGCCGTGACGGAGGGCCGGATCAATGTTGCGATCTGCCCCGGCGTCTGGTTCGCCGCCTCGATTGCCAGCGCGCCATCGGCCGCAATCCTGCGGCTGTCGGGAGATGTCTTGACCCAATGGGACATGGGAGCGGCTACGCCCTCGATGTCGGAGGTCAACGGTGCATCATGCGCAATATGATAGGTGGCGTGTTCGCCGACGATATTGACGATGCCAGAATTGGCCTTCTTGGCGTTGTGCAGGTTGGCCAGGCCGTTGGCCAGACCGGGGCCCAGATGCAGCAGCGTCGAGGCAGGCTTGTCCAGCATCCGGTAATAGCCGTCGGCGGCACCGGTGACGACACCTTCGAAGAGGCCGAGAACACATCGCATGCCGGGGACCTTGTCCAGCGCGGCCACGAAGTGCATTTCAGACGTACCCGGATTCGTGAAGCAAACGTCCACGTCGCCGGCTAGCAGGGTTCGCACGAGGCTCTCGGCCCCGTTCATCGATTCTGACATCTAGCGACGCAGCTCCATCTGTTGTTGGACATTCCGGCGCGGGATGGCCGGTCCCTTGATCTTCGGAACAGCAGACTATTGTGGCTTCGGGAAGTATTCAATCGCCGCGACACCGCCTTTTCGGCAGGCCGGCCCGAATTAATCCCTGAATTGGCCGGTATGATGCAATCGGCGATACAATAGCCCAGAACTCTGCTAGATCAGCGGCGTGCGCATGTCTGTGCGCTTCAATGGCGATTTACGATTGTTTCCAATGGCTGCCTCGAAGAAATCACTGTCACGGCCCGAATGGCACAAGGCCCGGCGCATCGTCGTCAAGATCGGCTCGGCGCTGCTGGTGGACCAAGGCACCGGTCGGCTGCGCGCGACCTGGCTCAACTCCATCGCGGATGACATTGCGAAACTGATGCACGATGGGCGCGAGGTCATGCTCGTCTCGTCGGGTGCGATCGCCATGGGGCGGCGGATGCTCAACCTGCCGCGTGGATCCCTGGCACTGGAGCAAAGCCAGGCTGCGGCTTCAATCGGGCAGATCAGTCTCTCGGCTGCCTGGCAGGACGTGTTTCGTGCACGCGGCATGACGGCGGCGCAAATCCTGCTGACGCTCGGTGATACCGAGGAGCGGCGGCGTTATCTCAATGCTCGGCGCACCATGGATACATTGCTTTCCCATCGCGCCATTCCGGTGGTGAACGAGAACGACACCGTGGCCACCAACGAGATCCGCTATGGCGACAACGACAGGCTATCGGCCCGGGTCGCCTCGATGATGAGCGCGGATTGCCTGGTTCTGCTGTCCGACATCGACGGGCTCTACACGGCGCCGCCGGCGCAGGACCCGTCTGCCACGCGCATCGAAGTGGTGAACGCCATTACGCCGGAGATCGAGGCCATGGCCGGCGATGCCGGCTCGGAGTTGTCGCGCGGCGGCATGGTGACGAAAATCGCGGCCGGGCGGATCGCCATGGATTCAGGCTGCCACATGGTCATCACGTCCGGAAAGGTGCTGCATCCATTGTCGGCGATCGGAGAAGGCAAGCCCTGCACCTGGTTCATCGCGCCGTCCGACCCCGTGGCCGCCCGCAAACGCTGGATTGCGGGAAACCTGGAAACGAAGGGCTGGCTGGAGATCGATGCCGGTGCCGAGAAGGCGTTGAATTCTGGAAAAAGCCTTTTACCAGCGGGTGTTACGTGCGTTGGCGGCACCTTCGAGCGTGGTGATGCCGTCACCATCCGGAATGCACAGGGCCGTGAGCTTGGCCGGGGTCTCGTTGCCTATCCGAAAGGCGAAGCCGAGCAGATCATCGGCAAGAAGAGCAGCGAGATCGAAGCCATCCTGGGTCATCCCGCGCGCGCCGAACTCATCCACCGGGATGACATGGCACTGGCGCGGGGCTGAGGTCTGGATCAATTCCGGCAAAGCCTGAAACGCTATAACCCCGCCGTGCAGTCTTCGTCTCAATTCGACAGGCTGCGTCCGGCAAAGTTCGGCACGAAACCCATGGCGCGAATTTTTGCGGCAGCCCGGGCAGCGCTGCTGCCGCGCAGGTATTCGACGACAAAGATCGCCTTGCCACGTGCCTTGGCGCGCTTGAGAAGCCGGACGCTTTCCGAGATCATGCCGCCTGGATTGTGCGATCCATCGTGGTTCACGCCGTAGATCAGGTCTTCCTTGGCGATGCCGTCAATGGCAGACAGATACCTGTCACTGGTCAGGAGTTCCTCGGCATTCTGCACGAGGATAGCGGCGTTGCCCTTGCTGGCCCGTGCCGTCGCGGCGATCTCGCGCACGAAGTTGATCATGGCGTTGTGTGATCCGCCGGGTGCACGGACGTTCTCATAGGTGTCAACGCGATCGAGGTACAGGCCATCGTAGCCCATGGCCAGGAACTTGCGGGCGCGTGCCTTGACGATGGCTTTCCAGCCAGGCTCCCAGAACTTGACAATGTAGTTTCCGGCCCAACCTTGCGTGCGGCCGGTGAGCCACGATGGGTGGCCATGTGCACAACAGGACCTCCAGTAGTGCCGGCCGCGTTCGGCTTCCCCGATGGACAGGTAGGCCAGGACGGCGCGGCGGCCGCCGCCCGGCTTGGTGCGGAAACGGCCCGGACCGCCGGCATGATCGGGGTCGACGACCACGACATCTGCGTGGGATGACGCGATGCGCGAGACATTGCCCTGAAGCTGATAGCTCCAGGAGTGGGCGGACTTCACCAGGCTGCGATTTGCAAGGGCGGACGGGATGGGTCCTGCCATTAAAGCCGTGCCGATTGCCGCCAGCACCAAGCCAAATCTTCCGATCACCCCCATAACCGATCTCCCTGTTGATGCCGTGTCCGGGGTTACTCTTGTGTCAGAATCGGGTTGATAGCCGCGAGACCAGGGGTATGTTCAACTTTCAAGGCGGTTTGGTTAACGCGGTTGACGCCGGTTTTACCGGTGAATTGTTTGCAAATCCGTCCTATATCGGTGAACGGCATTAAGACGGCGCCCGAAGCGCCAAGGAGAAGCGACGAATGAACCGGCCAGAGCGCATTGCAGGCGACGACATCAATCGCTTGATGCTGTCGATCGGCCAACAGGCCAGGTCTGCGGCCCGCGAACTGGCGGTTACCGGCCGCGAGGTGAAGGACCACGCCCTGCAGGAGGCGGCACGGCAACTGCGTGCCCGCACATCCCAGATTCTGGCGGCCAATGCCCAGGATCTCGCGGCTGCCCGGGCCAGGGGAACGTCGGGGTCGTTTCTTGACCGGCTGGCGCTCGACGAGGCGCGCATCAACGCCATTGCCGAGGGTCTTGAAGCCATCGCGGCGCTCGATGATCCCGTTGGCACGGTCATTACGTCATGGGATCGTCCCAACGGTCTCAAGATCGAGCGCGTGCGGACACCTCTGGGCGTGATCGGCATCATCTACGAGAGCCGCCCCAACGTCACCGCCGATGCCGGCGGGCTTTGCCTGAAATCCGGCAATGCCGCCATTCTGCGCGGCGGTTCGGAGAGCTTCCACTCGAGCCGGGCAATCCACGACTGCCTGGTTGCCGGGCTCAAGGCCGCCGGTTTGCCGGAGACGGCCATTCAGTCGGTTCCCAGCACCGACCGGGCCGCTGTTGGCGCCATGTTGACGGGTCTCGACAGCACAATCGACGTGATCGTTCCCCGTGGCGGCAGGAGCCTGGTCGAACGCGTGCAGAAGGAGGCGCGGGTGCCCGTGTTCGCGCACCTGGAAGGCATCTGCCACACCTATGTGGACCGCGGCGCGGATATCGACATGGCCGTTGCGATCGCCGTCAACGCCAAGATGCGCCGGACGTCGATTTGCGGTGCAACGGAGTGCCTCCTCGTCGACAAGGGTGCTCCCGAAGACAACCTCACGCCGCTGGTAAAAGCCCTGTTGGATGCGGGCTGCGAGGTGCGCGGTGACGATGCCGCGCAAGCCGTCGATCCGCGCGTCAAGGCTGCCACCGAGGCGGATTGGGGGCGGGAATTCCTGGATGCCATCATCGCGGTAAAGACCGTCGATGGCCTGGATGAGGCGATCGCGCATATTGCCCGATATGGCTCGCAGCATACCGACTGCATTATCACGGAGTGTTCCGGCACGGCCGAGCGTTTTCTCAAGCGTGTCGATTCAGCCATTGTCCTGCACAACACATCGACCCAGTTTGCCGATGGCGGGGAGTTTGGCATGGGCGCGGAAATCGGCATCGCCACGGGCAAGATGCATGCGCGTGGACCGGTCGGCGCGGAACAATTGACAAGTTTCAAGTACGTGGTGCGGGGCAACGGCCAGATCCGGCCGAAATAAGGGCTGGACCGAGCTCCATCTCGTTCTGCGAACGTCGGGTCTCCGGGGCCATCGCCCGTATCCCTGGGTCCATTCCAGAATGCTATAATTCCCACGTGAAACAAGTGCTGAGCATGTGCGGAAACCGCAATGCCCAGCACTTGTTTTATGGTCAGGTATTCATCGAGTTGAAGAAGTCGCCATTGGTCTTGGTCGACTTGAGCTTGTCGGTAAGGAACTCGATGGCATCCATGGTCCCCATCGGATTGAGGATGCGGCGAAGGACATGGACCTTCTTGAGCTGATCCTTCGGAACAAGCAGGTCTTCCTTGCGGGTGCCCGAGCGCGCCACGTCGATGGCGGGGAACACGCGCTTGTCCGAAACCTTGCGGTCCAGGATGATTTCCGAGTTACCGGTGCCCTTGAATTCCTCGAAGATGACCTCATCCATGCGGCTGCCGGTATCAATCAGTGCCGTGGCGATGATGGTCAGCGAACCGCCCTCCTCGATGTTGCGCGCGGCACCGAAAAAGCGCTTCGGGCGTTGCAGGGCGTTGGAGTCGACGCCGCCTGTCAGCACCTTGCCCGATGACGGCACCACCGTATTGTAGGCGCGGCCGAGGCGGGTGATGGAGTCGAGCAGGATCACCACCTCGCGCTTGTGCTCAACGAGGCGCTTGGCCTTTTCGATGACCATCTCAGTGACCTGGACATGCCGTGACGGCGGTTCATCGAACGTCGACGCAATGACCTCGCCGTTCACCGTCCGCTGCATATCCGTCACTTCCTCCGGCCGCTCGTCGATCAGCAGGACGATCAGGAAACACTCCGGATGGTTGGCGGTGATGGATTTGGCAATGTTCTGCAGAAGGACAGTCTTGCCCGTCCTTGGCGGCGCGACGATCAGCGCGCGCTGTCCCTTGCCGATCGGCGCAACGATGTCGATGACACGCGGCGACAAGTCCTTGATGGTCGGGTCTTCGACTTCAAGCTTCAACCACTGGTCAGGATAAAGCGGCGTCAGGTTGTCGAAATTGACCTTGTGCTTCTGCGCCTCGGGTTCTTCGAAATTGATCTTGTTGACCTTGATCAGCGCGAAATAGCGCTCCCCTTCCTTGGGGCTGCGGATCTGGCCCTCGACGGTGTCACCGGTGCGCAGCGCAAACCGCCGGATCTGAGACGGCGAAATGTAGATGTCATCCGGACCAGGCAGGTAGTTCGCGTCAGGCGACCGCAGGAAGCCGAAGCCATCTTGCAGGACCTCGACAACGCCGATGCCGGTGATTTCAATTTCCTTGGCGGCGAGCTGTTTCAGCGTGGCAAACATCAGCTCCTGCTTGCGCATGGTGCTGGCATTCTCGACCCCGGCTTCCTCGGCAAACGTCTGGAGCTCTGTGGGGGTCTTGATTTTCAGATCTTGAAGCTTGATCAGCTTGACTATCTCTTGCATGTGGAACTCTTTTGACTTGCCTGATTAAGGCGAGAGCAAGTTGGAAGCGAAGGGTATGGAGGTGGGATGAACTTGAGCCGCGTCGGCCGCGACCTGCCAGGAATCGCAATAGGACTGGCGCCCTTCGTTTGCTGCTTTCGGATTGTGAAGTTCAATTCGCGAATAGCATAACCGATTCGGTGGGCAAGATACCTGATTCACATCATACTGGCAAAGCGTTTCATTGTGCCAGAATGGTCAAAATGGTTTCACGATCACCATGATCACAATGATGATCATGAGCACCGCCGGCGCCTCGTTCATGAGGCGCCAATGCCGGGCGGTCCTGGTGTTTCGATCCTCCGCGAAGGCCCGGGTGGCGGCCGAAAAATAGCCGTGAACGCCCGCCATCACTAGGACGGCCAGGAACTTCACGTGGAACCAGGGCGCTGCCCAGAACCCGGACTGCCAGGCCAGCCACAACCCGGTCACCCAGGCAATGATCATGGCGGGATTGATGATGATGCGCAGGAGGCGGCGTTCCATGACCTTGAACGTCTCGGCCGGCTCGCTGCCCGTCTCTGCCTCGCAGTGATAGACAAAAATTCTTGGCAGATACAACATTCCGGCCATCCAGGAGATGATGGCCATGACATGAATGGCTTTCACCCACTCGTAGGCGGCCCGTCCGAAAAACAGCATGGCTGCAACGGCTGCGACCGCAGTGATCGCAACCGCGATCCCGGCGCGAAAGGCCGGGCTGGACGTGTCATCTTTCATGGCGTCAAACAGTCTCGCTGTGGGCCCATGACAGGCACAATGGCTGCGGACAGTCCGCAAAGGATGGCGGGTAGCGTCATCCAGGCCGGGTCATGGCCCCGATCATCGAGAGGTGTTTATCAGCTCGCGTGCGGTCCACGAATGTGACGCAATGCAGCCTCTATGCGCCGCCAATCCCGGGCGCTCTTGCTGTCGCGATGCTTTTCATGCTGAACCGCATTCTGTGCGGCCGCAGCAAGCGCCTTGTCGCCAAGGCTATCGAACAGCTTACGGGCATGCTCCTGAATCTGAGTCGCTCTCATGGCATCCTCCAATCAAGATAATCTGCCTACGGCAGCTCTACCCAATCGCCACTAGATAGGCATTGGGCCAAGGAGCAACAAGGGTATGCAGGTGCGCTTCATGTCAGGCGGATGGTCCCTGCCGCACGATTTCGACCAGGCGCGCGACATTTTCGGGTGGTGTCTGCGGAACGATGCCGTGGCCAAGGTTGAAGATGAAGCGCCGGCCCTTCATGCGCTCCAGGATTTCGCGGGTCCGTTCCTCCAGCGCCTCCCCTCCCGAGACCAGCAGAAGCGGATCCAGGTTTCCCTGTACGACGACATCCTCGTCTTCGAACGTTTCGCTCATCATGTAGGGGGGCATGGCGGTGTCGCAGCCGATGCCATTCACGCCTGTTTCGGAGACGTACCACAAGGCGGCGCCGCCAACGCCGCGCGGGAAACCGATGACGGGAACATCCGGGTATTTCTGATGAAGGGCGGATACGATGGTCCTTGTCGGCTCGACCACCCACCGGTCAAGTTCGTCGTCCGGCAGGCTACCGGCCCAGGTATCGAAAATCTGTAGTGCGTCTGCACCTGCTGCAACCTGCATGGAAAGATATTCAATGGACGTTTCGACCAGAAGGTCGATCAGTTTCTGGAAGCCGGCCCGGTCCCGGTAGGCCCACAGACGTGCGGCTGCCTGATCCTTGGAGCCACGGCCTTCGACCATGTAGGTCGCGACGGTCCAAGGCGCACCGCAAAAGCCAATCAGTGCAGTTTCATCGGGGAGATCCTGACGGAGACGGGAAACGGTTTCGGCAACGCGCTCGAATTTGGGCCGAGTCGCGGACGGCTGCAAGCGGACAAGGTCTGTGTCGGTGGAAATGGGGTCGAGAAGTGGACCTTCGCCTTCGGCGAAGCGCAGCGGCTGGCCCAGGGCATCGGGCACCAGGAGGATGTCGGCGAAGAGGATTGCCGCATCGAAGCCGTAGCGCCGGATCGGCTGCAGGGTGACTTCGGCAGCGAGCCTGGGGTTGTAGCAGAGGTCGAGGAAACCACCGGCCTTGGTGCGGGTCTCACGGTATTCCGGCAGGTAGCGCCCTGCCTGGCGCATCAGCCAGATGGGGGGCGGGGAGAGGGATTGCCCCTGGAACGGCTGGTGGAAGCGTCGGTGGGTTTTCATCAGGTGTCGCTCGATCGTCCGCACTTCTACTTATTCATAGAGAGTCTTCTAAGTTTTTATTTTGACTCTTAGTCCTGTGAATTGCGGTCATTCTCGATTGTTCAGGTGTTGTCCACCGGCATCGCGAGATGTTGATGAACGCGGTGGTGAATGCAGTAGCGGTAGACACAAGCTTTCGCAAGGTACGGATTCAATCCGATGATCAATGGCTTGGCTGGGGTGTCCGGATTGGCCAACCTGTTGGGAAGCAGTTGGCAACCGGTGGATAGGCATGGCAAAGAGGGAGCCTGCCAGGAATGGCGCTGTGGCAGGGCTGATGTAGAACAAGCTGTGGGTCGAGTGGTTGAGAAGTGGTGCGCTGGCAGGGGCGGGCCGTGGTCGAGCGCCTGGCCCTGTGGACAAACCGGGAAACCATCAACAGATGTCCAATACGAAGCCGAGCTATTTTCACCTGCATCTGGTGTCGGATGCGACGGGTGAAACGTTGACCACGATCGCCAAGGCGGCGGCCGTGCAATATGCGTCGTGGCGGCCGATCGAGCATGTGCATCCGCTCGTGCGAACGAAGCGCCAGCTGGACCGCGTGTTGCAGGAGGTGGCGTCGGCTCCTGGCATTGTCCTCTATACGGTGGTTCAAGCGGAGTTGACGGCGGAGCTTGAGCTCAGGTGCCGCGAACTCAAGGTTCCGTGCCTGCATGTGCTGGAACCGGTGACGAAAGTGTTCGAGGCCTATCTTGGCGCGCCGAAGACGCCAATCGTGGCCGGCCAGCATGTGCTGGACGCCGATTATTTCCAGCGTATCGACGCCTTGAATTTCGCCATGGTGCATGACGACGGAAACCTGCCCAGGGATGTCGACACGGCAGACATCATCATTCTTGGCGTGTCCCGCACCTCGAAGACACCGACAAGCATCTATCTGGCGCAGCGCGGCTACAAGGTGGCCAACGTTCCCCTGGTGCCGGGAATCGACCCGCCGGCACAATTGGGCGGGGCGAAAAAGGCATTCGTCGTCGGCTTGATCGCCAGCGTCGAGCGGTTGATGGATGTGCGGCGCAACCGCGTCCATCTGTTGGCGGACAGGGAACTTGACGAATACGTCGATCGCAACCGCATCGCCAACGAGTTGCAGGCTTCACGGCGGTTGTTCCAAAAGAACGGGTGGCCGATCATTGATGTGACGCGGCGGTCCGTCGAGGAGACGGCGGCGAATATCATCAAGCTCTACGGCGAACGTAACTGTGCGGAGACCAACGCGGAAGCATCGCAGCCGGACGAGGCGAGCGATTCCAATGTCTAGTGTCCTGATACCGAAGTTCGTCTGCTTTAGATCGGGAAATTCTCTATGAGGGTGCAGCCAGCTGACGGCGAATTTCCCAATCACCACGCTAGCCGGAATGCGCGTCTTGTCCTGGCATCGGGCAGTGCGAGTCGGCGGGCGTTGATGACAGGTGCGGGCCTGACGTTCGATGTGATTCCGTCGCAGGTGGATGAACCGGCGGTCCGTCAAGCGCTGGAGGCGGGTGGCGTGGCGCCAAGCCCCGAGACCGTGGCCCTGAAGCTCGCGGAAGCCAAGGCGCTGGATGTGAGTGCGCTTCATCCCGATGCCATTGTCATCGGCAGCGACCAGGTGCTGGCGCTGGGCGACCAGCTGTTCGAAAAGCCCATTGATCTCGATGGTGCGCGTGCGCATCTCCGCGCCTTCCGTGGCCGGCAGCACCGGCTCGTTTGTGGTGTGGCGACGGCGCTGGGTGGCGCCATTTGCTGGCGCCATGTCGAGATCGCGAGGTTGAGTGTGAGAGCATTTTCTGATGATTTTCTCGACTGGTACCTGGACACGGCAGGTTCGGCCATCTGCCAGTCCGTTGGTGCCTATCAGCTCGAAGGATTGGGCGCACACCTGTTCGACAGGATCGAAGGGGACTACTTCACGATCCTCGGGCTGCCATTGATGGCGCTGCTCGATGAACTCAGGCGGCAGGGAGTGGTTCGCGCATGACCAAGGCGGCAGTGATCGGGTGGCCCATCGCGCATTCGCGTTCCCCGCTCATCCATGGCTATTGGCTGGAGCAGTATGGGATCGACGGCAGCTATACGAAGATTGCCGTCGAGCCGGATGCGGTTACGGAGTTCCTGGGAGGGCTGGCTGCGCAAGGTCTTGCCGGGTGCAATGTGACCTTGCCGCACAAGGAAGCCGCGTTCCGGTTTGCCGAGGAGAAACATCCATCCGCTGTTGCGGTTGGCGCGGCGAATACGCTGTGGCTGGAGAATGGCCGCCTTCACGCCGCGAACACAGATACCTATGGGTTCATGCAGCATCTTGCAGTGTCCGCGCCCGGCTGGCGAACGCGGGACAGGCCGGTGATGGTGCTTGGTGCCGGCGGCGCGGCGCGTGCGATTGTCTACGGTTTCCTCGAGGCCGGTATCACGGAGGTGCGCGTTGTCAACCGCACGTTGGCACGCGCGGAGGAGATCGCCGCCCATTTCGGTCCGAAGGTCAGGGCCGTAGCCTTGGGGGATGGCGCGCGGTTGGCGGCCGACTGCGGTGTGCTGGTGAATACGACGTCTCTCGGGATGGTGAAGGGGCAGCCGCTTGACTTTGACGTCGGCCTACTGATGCCGTCGGCGGTTGTCGCCGATATCGTCTATGTGCCGCTTGAAACAGACCTGTTGGCGAGGGCCCGGCTGCGTGGGCTAGCCACGGTTGATGGTCTGGGTATGCTGTTGCACCAGGCGGTACCGGGCTTCGCGCGGTGGTTCGGTGTGAAACCAGATGTCACGGATGCGCTCCGGGCAGTGATCGTAAAGGATATCGAGGGGCATTGATGCTGATTATCGGTTTGACGGGGTCCATCGGCATGGGAAAGTCGACCGTGGCCAAACGTTTCATCGAGGCTGGCGTTGCCGTCTGCGATGCTGATGCCGAAGTGCACAAGATGTATGCGGCGGGTGGTGCGGCCGTTGTCCCGATCGAGGCTGCATTTCCCGGGGTTACCGGTGCGGACGGTGTCGATCGCCAGAAACTTGGACAAAGACTTCTGGCTGATCCTGCCGGTTTCAAGACGCTGGAAGCCATCGTGCATCCGCTGGTTCACGCCGCCGAGCGGCAATTCCTGAAGACGCAGGCCGCGCGCGGCGCCGACATGGCCGTCCTTGAAATTCCGCTGTTGTTCGAAGGCAAGAGCCACACCCTGGTGGACGTCAAGGTGGTGGTCAGTGCGACGGCCGCGTTGCAGCGGGAGCGGGTGCTGCAGAGGCCTGGCATGACAGCCGAGAAACTCGAGCAGATCCTGTCTCGGCAGGTGCCGGATGCGGAAAAACGGGCGCGTGCAGACTTCGTTGTGGATACCAGCGTGGCGATCGAGGACACGTTGGCGCAAGTCGATAGATTGATCGCCGATCTGCGCGGCCGGGCAGGTTCGGCCTATCTGCAACACTGGTCATGACATTCATCGGGCGCCCTGGTGTGCCGGTGTGCGCTTGAAGGACGGCAACATGCTCCGTGAGATTGTACTCGATACCGAAACGACGGGGCTCGATGCCAAGACGGGGGATCGGCTTGTCGAAATCGGCTGTGTCGAAATCGTGAACCGGATGCCGACGGGTGTGGAGTTCCACCGGTTCATATGTCCCGAAGACCGCGAGGTGCACCCGGAAGCGTTCCAGGTGCACGGTATCTCGACCGAATTTCTTGCCGACAAGCCGAAGTTCAGGGAGGTCGTCGACGACTTTCTGGCGTTCATCGGTGATGCGCCGCTGGTGATCCACAACGCGCCGTTCGATGCCGGTTTCATCAATATGGAACTGAGCCGGGTCAGGCGTCCGGAGATTCCCCGTAGCCGGCTGGTCGACACATTGGAGCTGGCGCGGCGCAAGCATCCGGCTGGTCCCAACACGCTCGATGCGCTGTGCAGACGGTATGGTATCGACAATTCGAAGCGCACCAAGCACGGCGCCATCATGGACTCCCTGCTGCTGGCAGAGGTCTACGTCGAGCTTCTGGCTGAACGCCAGGCGAAGCTCTCACAGACCGAAGCTGTTCAGCGCGGCGGACGGGCGGCGACTATCCAACGGTCGGCGACCAAGCAGAGCACACAGCCGCTGGATGCGCGATTTACGCCGGATGACGAGGCGAAACATGCGTCGTTCGTCGAGACGATGGGCGACAAGGCGATCTGGAAGAAGCTGGCCGGTGGTGGATCGGCGGCGTGACGGGGCTGTGTGGCTCTCGTCCGTGTTTTTCGGGAGTCGGATAGATGGCACAACGACTGGATTTGGCAGAGCGCGATAAGGCGCTTCAAGGCCTGGCAGGCTGGTCGCTCGTCCAGGGCCGGGACGCGATCACAACGGTCCTGGAATTTGATGATTTCACCGGTGCGTTCGGCTTCATGACGCAGGTTGCGCTGATTGCCGAACGCATGAGCCACCATCCGGAATGGCGTAACGTGTGGAACCGCGTGGAGGTGGTTCTGGCCACGCATGATGCTGGTGGATTGACCGGCAAAGACATTGAGTTGGCGACCGAGATCAACAGGATCGCGGGCCGGGTCTGAACCTGAAACGTTTCACAACGTCGCCTCCGTCAGTCCGCGACAGCTTCCGTGATCAATCGCCGGGCCAACGGTATTTCCTGCTGCCATGGTTTGCGTATCCGGATTGCGCGCCAGCAGGTTGGTTCGTGATGTTTTCGAAGTGATTCCGCTGTCTCGTCTCGATGCGCTGGTCCCGTTCATAGGGTTCGTCTGCCATCCGAGACGTGGGGTGGTATGCGGCTTTTTTCGGCAGAGGTGGATCGTCGAAGTTCATTCGGTCAGGTTGGTCGACGGTCCTGCTGTCGCCCGTACGGGCGAATCTGTCGGCGCTGTTGTCCCGCTCCAGGACGTTGGAGCCGAGAACCTGCGGATCGCCGAGGTGGGATTGCTGGGCGTTGGGGGCCGGGCCTTGTCCCGCCTGCCCGCCGCTCCTGGAGTCATTCTGTTCCTCGGCATAGCGGGCATGGCGGGCACGTTCTGAGGCCGACCAGGGTGGTGGCTTGCACGAGCACCCCGGCACCAGTTTCTTGCGATATTTGTAGGCGGTCCGAAGCTGGGAATAGGCCCGGCCCGTCAGGTCGGTCATTTCTGTGATGTCGCCCTTGCGGTTATCGAAATAGAAAAGGCGGGCTTCAGACTGACAGCTCGATTGGCACAGCTCGGCGTCGCTGTGCAGCTTTTCACGGGATGCATCGTAGGTCACGGGCCAGTAGTAGCCAT
>JBKDZY010000183.1:0-5092 GCA_047971765.1 Hyphomicrobiaceae bacterium
CGACGAGGCCTTCCTCGAGGATGAGGAAGACGAAGGCAATGATGTCACTGGCATTGTCAGTGGTGGCGGCAGCTCGAATGACGACGACGAAAGCTGATTTCGCCAATCCTCCAGCCGGAAAATCGGCCAATCCCGGAACGGAATAGCTGGCTGGAGGAAAGAAGGGCTTGCACTTGGGCGCGACCCGGACTAGGTAAGCGGCGCGCATGGATGACAAGCCTGCGACATCCCAATTGGTTCAGGGGCCGTAGCTCAGCTGGGAGAGCGCGTGAATGGCATTCACGAGGTCAGGGGTTCGATCCCCCTCGGCTCCACCAATTTTCTCAGCATAAAGCAATAGTGCCGGTCGTCCGTTCAGGACGCATGGTGTTGCCTCTCGCTCAGGTTGCGTGCCTGCGCTCCACTCCAAAACGGGAGGCGGCTTTGCAGAACGCCACAACCTTTTTCGGGACATCGAGGGTATCGAAGCCTTCGAGGCGGCGCAGTTGGCCTCTGATGGCGCGGTGCTGGTGGTTAGCCATGACCAGACATTTCTCAAGGCTCTTGCACCGGACAAAAGCATCCGGTTGAAGGCATGACAGCTTTCAATGCTTCGATATGCCGGGTGGAAAGCAGCACCACGCCCCAATAGTCCGGCACACGAACCGTATGATTCTCGGGATGTGCCCCACCGTGCCAACGGATTGCCGTCTGGCCTGCGGAGCAACGACTTGATACACTACACACCTGCTCTCGTGCGCGCCGCTCGCGCACATGAACCGACAAGAGCGCCGACACCACGCCTCGTATCGACAGCTTAGCAATACATGGAAACATCAGTCTTTTTTATCGGGATCCTGATCCTGTTCGGCATCCTTGTGGTCCCGTTGAGCCGAAAAATCGGAGCGCCGATCCTCCTCATTGTGCTGGTGGCCGGCATGGTCCTGGGAGAGGATGGCCCGGGCGGCATCGAATTCAACGACTATTCTTTCGCCTATGCCCTTGGCAGCATTGCCTTGGCAATCATCCTGTTCGCCGGCGGCCTTGAAACCGATGTGCGCAGGACCAAGGGCGCGCGTGGGCCGGCTGTGCTTCTCGCAACGCTCGGCGTGATCATCACCGCGGTCGTGGTCGGCGTCATCTCGTCCCGCGTATTGGGCGTGTCGCTCGAGGTGGGCCTACTACTCGGCGGGGTCGTGGCATCGACCGACGCCGCCGCGACATTCCTTCTCATCCAGCAAAGCGGCGTCGGAATTTCCGACCGGTTGAAGAACACGCTCGTGCTTGAATCGGGACTGAACGATCCCGTTGCGATCTTCCTGACGATCATGCTGACGACCCTGGTCGATACGGGCGGAACCTTGTCGTCCGCAAATCTGCTCGGATCGCTATCGTTGCTGGCGAGCCAGATCGGGCTTGGCCTGACGCTCGGGGTTGTCGGCGGCTGGGCTTCCACGACCCTTGTGGACCGCGTGCCGCTGCCACAGGGCCTGTATCCACCCTTGACGCTGGTCTGCGGCCTGATCGTCTACTCCGGCACGGCGCTTGCGGGCGGCAGTGGCTTTCTCGCTGTCTATATCTGCGGCCTCATCATCGCCAGCCGCGCGCAACGTCCGATCGAACGAATCCTGCATTTCATCGAGGGCCTGCAGTGGCTGAGCCAGATACTCCTGTTCCTCATGCTTGGCCTGCTTGTGACCCCCAGCAACCTCTGGTCCAAATTGCCCGAAGCGCTCATGATTGCGGGCGCCTTGATCTTCCTGGCCCGCCCCCTTGCCATTCTGGTCTGTGCCACCCCATTCCGGTTCAGCATCAGGGAAGGCGCGTTCCTTGGATGGGTCGGCCTGCGCGGCGCCGTTCCGATCTTCCTGGCAATCGTGCCCGTCATCACGCCCGGTCCGGTCACCGTTGAGTTCTTCAATGTTGTTTTTGTCGTCGTTGTCGCCTCGTTGCTTCTGCAGGGGGCCACGATATCCCTGGTCGCCAGATGGCTGGGGCTGGTCGCCAAAAGCCAGACCAATTCCGGAAAAGCCTGAAGCGATCTGGTGCGTTCGCCCTCGCGCGCCGTATCAGCCGTCGGCTGGGCGCTTCGCGAGGGCGGTGCTTGCGCCGGACCATCCTCGCGGCCTGGGCGTTTCCACCTGGACCTGAAACGCGATTGGTCCGGCCTTCACGGAGCCCACGGTTAATCGCCGTCCGAAGCGGTGAAGCCCGTCGGCACGCCGGCCACCTCGCTCATCAGGTCCGCAAAGTCCTTGCGCACGGACTTGAGCGGAAACCCTGCCCCCACGATGGCCCGCATCTGTCTGGGATCGGAAAACGGCGCTTGGACCTGCGGCAGCTTCGCGAGCTGATCTCGGGTCTCGGCCAGCATCTGCCGGACACGTTGCGCCCGCTTGCGGACTGCCGTGCTCATGTCCGCAGGCGCGGCCTTCTCGAGGGCTGCCATGAGGCCGCCGTCCGCATAGAGCGCCAACAGCCCCGACAGGTTCCCGACAACCAGCTTGAGCCCCCGGCCGCTGAAGGGCAGCGGGGGCGTCGTCTTGTGGCGTGTCCTGTTGAAGCCCAGAGGACCGGCAATCCTGTCGTCCCTCACTTGCTCGAGCCCCGTATTCATCACCGACGCCAATACCGAGGTACGTTCCGCTCCCGACTTGAACGCGGCATTGCCAGGACCCGCTGCGAGCCACAAATGCTGGTAGCCATCCGGTGCGCTCCAGTCCGCGGAAATCTCCACAGCAGTGGCCTCCAGGCGGATCGCAATGGCCAGTGCATAGGCACACATGAAGGCCCGCCCGGCGGCGTCATGGGCAAGGTTCCCGTAGAGAACGGCATCCAACGCCGACAGGCCTTTCGCCGTCGGGCTCTTTTGCGCCAGCAAAGCGGCATCGGTCACGGACCGGTCCCGCTTCGCGATGGCGCGCTTCACCCTCGCCAGCCCTCGTCCGCCCCGGTCTGGCCAGAACAGGATGCGCTCCGCCCGGTACTGCGCCGTAAGCGGGCCAAACCGCAGTAATTCGACACGCCCCCACGCATCGACAAACCCGTCGAAGGCCACCGCAATCCGGCGCTGCCCCACCCCCGTATTCGCCACGCAGGCTTCTCCTATCGCCTCGCGCAACGCCAGAGCCTTGCCTTGCAGCCTCGAAAGCCCAGGACGGATGACATTATCCAACGTCTGCCTGGCAACAAGATCATGATCGAAGGTTGCTTGAGGTTGCGCTGAAGCTGGCCCCCCAAACCCCGCCAAGGCAAGCACGACCCCAAACCCAGGCATCCACCAGCGGTTCATGGCACAGGCTCCTCGTTTTGCTGTCTCTGGCATGTCGTGACGACGGAAAAAATGACGGGCCGTGCGTTTCTGTCCATCGATTCGCACAGTCCACGAAAGGGTTTGCGTCCGTTGGGACCCGCTGCCAGCATAAACAGCACAATCAAGGCAACCATTCGGGGAGGAACGTGATGTTGAAGGTTTATGGCCGCAAATCATCCTTCAATGTGCAGAAGGTGATGTGGCTCGTCGATGAGTTGAAGGTGCCGCACGAACACATCGAACGCGGGGGCTCTTTCGGCGGACTTGAAACCTCGGATTTCCTCGCCATGAACCCGCACGGACGTGTTCCGGTCATCGACGACAACGGCGTCATCGTGTGGGAGTCGCACGCCATCCTTCGTTATCTTGCAGCAAGATACGGCGACGGCGCGTTCTGGTCCTCAGATCCAGCAGCACGCGCCCGAACCGATCAATGGATGGATTGGTCCCAGACAGCATTGCAGATTGCATTCCTGACCGGAGTCTTCTGGGGCTGGTACCGCACCCCCGAGGCCAAACGCGATATGACCGCTGTCAACGCGGCGATTGCCAAAACCGATGCCTGTTTCAAATTACTCGACCGTCACCTTGAGGGACGGACATTCATGCAAGGCAACCAGCTTTCATTGGCTGATATTCCCATTGGCACGAATTTCTACCGGTATTTCAACCTGGGGCTGCCACGTCCTGATATTCCAAATGTTGAGCGCATGTTCCAGCATCTCCTTGAGCGCCCGGCCTACCAGGACCATGTGTGCATTCCATTCGGTGACCTCTACGGCCGCCTTGCCTATTGAGCTGTTCATTCCCTTGCCGGAAACCAGAGTTCGGGAAACTAAAAAAGGGAACCCCGGCCATGACGGAGGAGAACGTCATGACCGGTGCTCGGGGGAAGTGCAGTCACCTGGTAGCCATCACCAGATGTCGTCCTGGCTCGTTATGGGGCCTCATTGTGCAGCGTGCCGAACACGCCGTCCGACCGCGGCGCCGCATCGTTCAGGCTGCCGAAATAGCCACTGTGCGGGGCTGTTGCGTTGAGATCGTCGAAATACCCGCCCCGGGGAGCCGTTGCATTGAGGTCATCGAAAGTGCTCGCCGCATGCGGAGCCGAATCCTGGATGGTGGTGAAAAGATTCGTCGAGGTCGCTGCATAGGCGCTCATCGGGACAGCCATGCCAACAGCGAAAGCCGAAGCGACGATCAGGGTTTTGAGCGATTTCATTGCTTTATCCTTCCATATTCTTAATCGAGAATTCATTGAAACGGCACGCGAAGGCTGTATTCCTCTTATTCACCCAAGAAACTAGACTTAGTACTTCAGTTTCCGCGAAGTGAAAGACTTGACAACGGTTTCGCTCGCCCGTTGAAATGAAGACTAGAAAATATCGGAGCTCGCGAGAACGGGGTTCAAATCGACATCTCCCATAGAATTTTTTATGGCCGCCCATGCCGCTGCTGCAGCTAAGGACCTTCGTCGTAGTTTATCGCCAGCGCTCGTTGACGTCGGCAGCCAAGGAACTCGGGCTGACCCAACCGGCCGTCTCCCAGCACATCGCCAGCCTTGAAGCCCAGCTTGAGCGGCCGCTATTCACACGCCACTCCCGCGGGATCACACCAACCATCATCGCCGACGAGCTGGCGGCGGATGTAAGCGAAAAACTGGAACTGGCCGAGGCCGCACTGGCAATCGCCAAGGCGCGCACACAGAATGTCGCCGGCACCATCCACCTGTCCGGACCGAACGACATCCTCTCCGACCTGCTGCTGGACCGCCGGCGCGAGCTGACAAGCAACGATATC
>JBKDZY010000184.1:0-2329 GCA_047971765.1 Hyphomicrobiaceae bacterium
ACACCGGCATTGTTGATCAGGATGTCCAGCCGTCCATGGGCCTTCATCGTATCGGCTACGACCTTGGTCCAGTCAGCCTCGCTCGACACATCATGATGGATGTAGGTCGCGCGGTTGCCGATTTCACGGGCCACCTTTTGTCCGTCTTCGTCGTTCATGTCGGTCAGGACGACGAAGGCGCCTTCGCGCGCGAAAATGCGGGCGGTGGCGGCACCCATGCCCGATGCCGCACCGGTTATGATGGCAACCTTGTCCTTGAGACGCATGGTGTGTCCTCCAAGTCGTGATGGTGTTGTTGCTTGAGCCGCCAGATCCTACACAAGTGTCGGGACCAGGGCAGGCGAACGGTCATCCGTTGGCGTGCTGACATTGTCATCACTTCGCGGTCCCAGTGACAAGCGCCGTGGACGGCGTCCCCGCAGCTCTTTACCAAGCGGCAATATTCCGGGCCATACGTCCCAAAGTGACGATCCGTGCTTGGCGAACGGGGCCGTTTTGGGCTATGGCGGACGCTGGACCCATTCCGGACACGCCTGGATCGGTCCAGCTTGTTCGCGCTCAAGCCGTATCGGGCCAGAGGCCGGGCGCTCCGCGAAGGCGGGGATCAAGGCCCGGGCCGCAGCCGCGGCCTGGGCGTTTCTGTCCAGATCCAAAACGCTTCAAGCTCTCCACTTTTAGTGCCAGCCACAAGGCCTTCTGATCAATGCGCTTATTTCTTCTTGCCTCGGCCGGTGGCGCCATCGGAGCCGGTGCCCGCTACCTCGTCAATGCCGCTGCAGTCGCGATGATGGGGGTTTCCTTTCCGTGGGGCACCTTCATCGTCAACGTGGTGGGATCACTGCTGATGGGCATCGTGGTGGCGGCGGCCGAACCCGTATTTGGCGGCTCGGCGATGTGGCGGACGTTTCTTGCGACCGGTATTCTCGGCGGATTCACAACGTTCTCGGCATTCTCGCTCGACACCTACGGGCTGATCGAGCGCAGGGAAATCGGCCTTGCCGTGGTCTATGTCGTGGCCTCGGTGTTGATCTCCCTGGTGGTGCTCATTGTCGGCTTTACCGCGACGAAGGCGATGCTCAAATGACAGGCAAACGTCCAGTCGAGACATTGATCGTTTCCGACCGTGATGCGGGTATGCGGCTCGACAGATGGTTCAAGCAGCATTTCCCCTCTGTCGGGCACAGCTACCTGCAGAAGCTGCTGCGCACCGGCCAGGTCAGGCTCAATGGCAGGAAGTCGGAAGCGAATGCGCGAGTGGAAGCCGGCCACGAAATCCGCGTGCCGACAGTGGTGCGCGAGCCACCGAAAGTGCCGCCGCGTCCTAGTTCCAAGCCGCCTCCCGGGCTTTCCAAGGCAGATCGCGACCTGATCGAAGGGATGATCCTGTTCGAGGACGAGGACGTGCTGGTGCTGAACAAGCCATTTGGCATCGCGGTGCAAGGGGGCACGGGCACGAAGCGCCATATCGACGGACTGCTGGCCGGCATGGTGGACCGTTTCGGAGACCGACCTCGGCTGGTGCACCGGCTCGACCGGGATACCACGGGCGTGCTGCTCGTTGCCAAGACACGCTCGGCGGCGGCGACGCTGGGGCGAACCTTCCAGACGCGCAGTGCGGCCAAGACCTACTGGGCGCTGGTCCATGGCGTTCCGCGACCGCCGCAGGGGCGGATCGAGGCCGCGCTGGTTAAGGCTTCAGGGCCGGAGGGGGACCGTGTCCGCAAGGCGGAGGCCGGCGAACAGGACCGCGCCATGCATGCGACCACACACTACAGCGTGGTGGACAGGGTCGGACAGAAAGCCGCCTGGGTTTCCCTGAAACCGGTCACCGGGCGCCAGCATCAGCTCCGCGCCCACATGGCACTGATCAATCATCCGATCATCGGCGACAACAAGTACGAGGACGGGCGCCCGCTTCCCGTCGAAGGCATCGAGGCGAAGCTACACCTGCACGCCCGGCGTCTCATCATTCCGCATCCCCGGCCCGGCAAGCCGAAACTCGATTTCAGCGCCCCACTGCCTGCGCACATGCTGGCGACGTGGGATCTGCTCGGCCTCAATCCCAAGCATTTCGAGGGGTAGCGACCGGCGTTCCCATAGTTCTTTCACCAGCACAGGCTTCAAACCGGGACGCCTCATCATTTTTCCGCGGAATACTTCAGACTTGTAATGATCCTGTCATGACGCGCGACTATTGATCCGCCTGCGCACAAGCAGCTTCACTGAATTGCGGCTATGCTCCGGACTTTGTATTTGGGGCTGACATAGGTAGCTGAGAAAGGCTATTTTGTCAGATGGTTAGAGCTAGACGTCGGAGCAGGCTTGCGAG
>JBKDZY010000185.1:0-4085 GCA_047971765.1 Hyphomicrobiaceae bacterium
CACGCTGCGGGTGCAGCGGCGGAATCCGCCCGCGCTGGTCGCCACCATGGACCTTTCCTATGCGATCCAGGCGCTCGAGGAAGATCTGGTCGAGCCGGTCAGCATCGATTTGGTGCCTAACCTCGCCGATGTGGTGCCCCAGGCCCCGGCCCTGGACGGCAAGCGGGTGAGCTACATCCTCTCCACCGATACGCTGGTCTACAACACCAATAAATGGTCCGCCCCTCCGGCCAGCTATGCCGATATCTTCACTCCCGAGCGCCTGCCGACCACCGGCATCGGCTCGCCCAGCACCAATGTCGGCATCGAGTTTCTCGCCGCCTCCTCCGCCGCCGGCAGCGGCAAGCCGATCAGCGAGGCCATGTCCGAGCTGAAGGGCGGTATCGAGTATCTCGCCCGGTTCCGCGATGACATCCGCTTCATCTACGGGCGCGCCCAGGAGGTCATGCCGCTGCTCGCTGCGGGCGATGTGAACAGCTGTTTCGTGAAGGCCCGCTTCTTGGCCGAATGGATCAACCGGGTTGCCCCGGTGCAGGCGGTCATCCCCCAGGAGGGCGCGTTCTACAGCCTAAACTGCCTGGGTCCGGTTAAGGGCGTCGCCGCCCCTGAACTCGCAATGGCCTTTATCGATATCATGCTCTCCCCCGAGATCCAGAAGCACTTCCCCAGTGCCATCGGCTCGGCGGCGGTCAACACCAAGACCGAAGCCGATATCCCTGAATCTTTTGCCAGTATCGTGCCGACGCTTGACGATATCGAAAAGCTCTCGCTGCTGCCCGTTCTGGATCAGTCTGAAATGGAAGAGTTGAACACGCTCTTCAATCAGCTGGTTGCAAAGTAGCAAGACACCGAAGGCAGACCGATGATGATCCAGCCCCCGACCAGTTCGAACGCGGCCGTAGGCACCGAGTTGGAGTTGAAAGCGCTCCACGCCAGCTACGGGACAAATCATGTAGTGAAAGGGATCGACCTCGCCCTTGGCAAGGGCGAACTTGTTTCGCTGCTTGGCCCCAGCGGCTGCGGAAAGTCCACGACCCTTCGCCTGATCGCGGGGCTGGAGATTCCTGATTCCGGCACGATCCTCGTGCGTGGAAACAACATTACCAACGACCCGCCGCACCGGCGGGCAATGGGAGTGATGTTTCAGGATTACGCCCTCTTTCCGCATATGAGTTTAGAAAAGAACGTGGGCTACGGCCTGAAGGTGCGGGGAGAGAAATCCGCCAAGGTCAAGACGCGGGCGGCAGAGATGCTCGACCTCGTCGGCCTCTCCCACCTCCGTGACCGGTTGCCCGGTGCTCTCTCGGGCGGGCAGAAGCAGCGGGTTGCCCTTGCTCGCGCTTTGGCGATCGAGCCAGCGGTGCTCCTGCTCGATGAGCCGTTTTCGGCGCTGGACCGACATCTGCGTTTGCAGATGCAGACAGAGATCCGCCGGATCCAGAGAGCCACCTCGGTGGCGACCATCTTCGTGACCCACGACCAGGAGGAGGCGCTGGCCATTTCCGACCGCATTGCCGTGATGTCTGAGGGCGCCATTTCGGATATCGGCACGCCGCAGCGTATCTACGACAATCCCGCTTCGCGTTTCGCGCTCGATTTTATCGGGGGCCGCACGAGCCTGCCCGTAAAAGTGGTCCGAGTTACACAGGAGGGCGTCGTCTGTGTTCCAAAGGCTGATCCCGCCCAAGAGGTGCTGGTGGAGCGGTGCCTTGAGCGGGGCCCCCTGCCCGGGGAAGAGTGCGACCTCGCCCTGCGCTGCGAGCAGTTCCAAGTCAGTGACCGCCCCATTTCCGGCTTACAATGCATCCCGGCCAAGGTGATCGACCGCATCTTCGTCGGGACGCAAACCCACTTCACGCTTGATGTCGGCGGTGTCGAGCTTGCCACGCTCGAACCCTCCGCCCGCGATACACTGCCCGAGACCCCGGGCACAGTTTACGCCTGCTGGCCCGCTGGGGCCGGCTGGCTTCTCTGATCCAAGGACACGCATATGACTGCTCCAAGGCCGAACCGGCTCAAGGCCCGCCTCAAGAACAACGAGACATGCTTCGGAGTCGTTATGCGGCTCTATTCCCTCGAAATCGTTGAAATGGCGGCCATCGCCGGGTGCGATTTCGTGGTGGTGGACCTGGAGCACGAACCGCTGGATCTGGCCGATGCCGCTGCGATGATCCGTACCGCGGCGCTGGCCGGTATGACGCCGATTGCCCGGATCGGCCGCGCATGGTTGCATCATGTCGACCCGCTGCTGGCTGCCGGGGCACAGGGCTTCAGCCTTGCCCGCGTTCAATCGGCCGCCGATATCACCACGCTGGCCGATGCTGTGCTTTACCATCCCCACGGCAAGCGGACGATCTACGCGCTTTCCTCCTCGGGTCACTACGGTCACGAGACCGACGAGGCCGAATGGTCGGCTGCCGCCAGCGCCGAGATCATGATCACCGCCATCATCGAGGAAGCCGCCGCGCTGGATGATATCGATGCGATCATCGCCCACCCCCATCTCGATGTCATCGAATTCGGTCAGAAGGACCTGCGCCACTCCCTTGGCATGGGAAAATCGGTGGAGGAGGTTCGGAGCATCGCCAGGCAGATTTTTGCGCAAGCCGCCGAGGCCGGCAAGGCCACTTCGCATTCCGTTCTGGGCCATATCACGACGCCGGAGCGGACGACCGGGCTCTCCCATGGCTCCGGCACCCTGCTGATCTCGTCGCCATCCGACATGGTCATGTCCTCGCTCGCCGAGATGATGAAGGTTGTGCGCGGGGAGACTGCCTAATGAGCTATTTCCCCGACCACACCAACATATCAATTGCCGACACGGCGCAGCGTTGCCCGGTCGCGGTGCTGCCTGTCGGTACGGTAGAGAGCAATGGCCCGCATCAAATTCTGGGCTGTGACTTTGTCATCTCTGAAGAGATCGCCAGACGGATCAGCGCGCAAACCGGGGCCACCCGGCTGCCGACGCTTCACTACGGCGTCTCCGAGTTGCATGGCGGCCTGCCTGGCACAATTTCCCTTGATGAATCGCTTTTTAGCAGCCTGTTGGAAGCGGTCCTGGCCGGCGCGGCGAAAAATGGCTTCAAGCGCCTTCTCGTGCTGAACTGCCACAGGCACAATCATCAACCGATCGAAGTGCTTGGGCGCAGGTTCCGGCGTGCGGGCCTCGCCGATCTGGCGGTGATCGACCCGCTCGAAGCGGCGCGCGACCTTTGCGGAGATCTGTTCAAGGGTGACAGCACGGCCGCCATCGGCCATGGCGGCGAACCGCTAATGTCGCTGATGTGCCATCTCCGACCGGATCTGGTTCGGCTCGACCAGGTTGGCCCTGCCGATCTGGAGCCGCTCGGCGGATTGGCGGCTCTTTCCTCGACCCGGTTCCGCTATGAAAGCGGCAAGGTTGGGCTGTTCCCGGCGGCCGAGGAAGTCAATCCGACCGGCGCTTGGGCGGATATTTCCACATCCAGTGCCGAGCGCGGCAAGGCGAGTTTCGAGGCAATTTGCGATTTCGCCTGCAACTTCGTCCGCGACTTCCAGTCCATGGATCTGGAAGCCCGCGCATGACGTCGACCTCCTTGGAAAAGCCTGTTCTTGTAATCGGCCTTGGCGGTACCATTGCCATGGTCCCGGGCGAGACGTCCGGCGTTGTTCCGGGACTGTCCGCCGGTGCACTGGTGGCGGCGGTGCCCGCGCTGGCGGCAAAGGGCCCGATCGAGGCGCAGAGCTTCCGTCTGGTGCCCAGTGCGCATCTGTCGCTCGACGATATCGACGCCCTCGCGGATGAGATCGCCCGGCGCAGCCCCGGCCTGCGCGGTGTGGTGGTGACGCAAGGCACCGACACGCTGGAAGAAACGGCGTTTGCGCTCGATTGCCTACTCGCACCCGGTTGTCCTGTCGTGGTGACCGGCGCCATGCGGAACCCCTCCCAACCGGGCACCGACGGCCCGGCAAACCTCCTGTCAGCAGTGACTGTCGCCGCCGCGGATGACGCGCGGGGGCAGGGAGTTCTTGTGGTCATGAACGATGAAATCCACTCGGCCCGGCGCGTAAGTAAACGTAACAGTCTGCTGCCCTCTGCCTTTGTC
>JBKDZY010000186.1:0-7330 GCA_047971765.1 Hyphomicrobiaceae bacterium
AGCCCGCCCCAGAACCCCATCGAGAACAGCAGCGCCCAGACAAGAAAGCTGTCCGGCCATTGCCAGTCCAGGATCGCCATGGGCGTCATGACGAATGTGCCGGCCAGCAGCGAGTAGAACAGTGTCACTTCCGGCGGATCGTAGCTGGCGAGATAGCGGGTCAACAGCATGACGCAGGCCTAGGAGAGCATCGCGCCGACGGACAGGATCAAGGCCGGCTCGAAAGCGGCAACGCCCGGCCTCACGACCACCAGGATGCCGGAAAAGCCGACACCGATCGCCACCATGCGCCGCCAGCCGACCCACTCTCCGAGAAAAGGTCCCGCCATCAGCGCAACGACAAATGGCGCCAGGAAATTGATGGTCTGGGTCTGGTCCAGGCGCAGGTATTTCAGCGCCAGGAAGTTGAGCAGCGTGGAAAACAGCATCAACACCGAGCGCATGAGCTGCTGCTTCGGCCGCTGGGTAATGAGCAGCCTGGGAAGCTGTAGAGCACCGACCAGCATCACGATCAGGAAGAATTGGCTCATGAACCGCAGCCAGACCACCTGCGTCACAGGCAGCTTGGCCACCGAAGCCATGTATTTCGCGGTCGTGTCGAGACATGAAAAGACCGCCAGCGCCACCAGCATCAGCAGGATGCCTTTGACCGCGTTCTGCGGCGGTGCTGGAATCTGACGGCGTGGTGGCGTGCTTGGCATGTCGACGATGTGTTGCAAGACCCTGCGGACGAATCGCGCCGTCCAGGCCAGAGTTCAACCAGCCACGCGCGCCAAGGGCAAGCCCGATCAGCACACGATGGCGTTTCCGAGCTATAGCGTTTCAGGCTCAGGTGGCAACGCTCGGGCCGCTACAGCGGTCCGGCGCGCGAGCGCAAACAAGCCAAACTGGCATTGGCCTAGAAAATGGCGAGCTTGCTGTTCCTGAGGTCGCTGATGAGCATGGCCCCGGGCGCATGGGTGATCGCAAGTTCGGGCGCGACTTCGGCAATCACCGCTTGTGGCGTGACACCACAAGCCCAGAACACCGGCAGCTCATCGTCGTTGACCGCGACCGGATCACCGTAGTCCGGACGAGTGATGTCCGGGATGCCGATAAGATGGGGCAGCCCCACATGCAGTGGCGCGCCATGCACCGAGGGAAACCGCGAGGTGATCTGGATGGCCCGGATGGCATCGGCGGGCTTGAACGGGCGCATCGAAACCACCGTTGGCCCCCGGAATGGCCCCGCCGGACGGCAGGCGATGTTGGTGCGGAACATCGGCACGTTGACGCCGCACGTCATGTGTCGGATCGACAAGCCGTCCTCGAGCAGCGCCTCCTCGAACGAGAACGAGCAGCCGAGAACGAATGCCACCAGATCGTCGCGCCAGAAGTCACGAATGTCGGCCACCTCGGCCACCAGTTCACCCTTCTTCCAGACCCGGTATTGCGGAATATCGGTGCGGATATCGAGATCGGCGCCGAGTTCCGGAATGGCCGGGTTTCCAGGTTCCGGTGACATGCCGATCAGCGGACAGGGCTTGGGATTGAGCTGGCAGAAGCGCACGAAGTCGGCCGCAATGTCTCTGGGCAGCACGGCCAGGTTGCCCTGCACGTAGCCGTTGGCAAATCCGTGTGTAAAGCCGGTGTAGGTACCCTGGCGGAACAGACGCCGCGCCTCTTCGCCGGTTCGCGCGGCAGCCTGCAGTGCGGCAACGCTTCCCGTGGCGCCATGACCCGCTTGCTCGGGCCGAGGTGTGGTGTCCTGGGGTGCCATGTCTTGCTTCCTGCCGTCGCTTTGGCGGTTCGTCGTCCGGCCTTGCCGCACCAGTGTAGCCGGAGTTTCGGGCGTGCGCATCCACGGACGTCTTGAGCCCTGGCGCAGCCGTGCCATGATAGGCGATGCTATATCCGGACGATGAAATCCAGGTCTCTGTATTCAGGAGTGAGACATGCTCGATATTCTGATCAAGGGCGGCGACGTGGTGACGCCGGAGGGCGTCCGGAAAGCCGACGTAGGCATCAAGGGCGAGCACATCGCCACCATATCGGCGCCAGGCATCGCCAGCTCACCGGGCGCGGTCCGCGAGATCGACGCAACCGGCAGGATCGTCATGCCGGGCGGGATCGACCCCCATGTCCACATGTCCCATCCCTTCATGCTGCCGTCCGGCGAGGAACGGCTGACCCGCGGCCCCGATCACGTCGGCATGGCGGCGCTGTGCGGCGGCACCACCACCATGGTGGATTTCGCCTACATCCAGTCCAAGGGCTCGGTCAGGGGCGGCATCGAATCCCGCGACCGGCAGTTCTCGGGTGTGGCCTCCTGTGACTATGCCTATCACCTGATGATGATGTCCGAACCCGAGCACACCTTGATGGGTGAATTGGCGGAGGCCATCGAGGCGGGCTATCCCACCGTCAAGATCTTCATGACCAACATCTGGCCTCTTCGTCAGGGCCGCATGGTCGATCTCGGTGACATGTGGGAGATTTTCAAGGTTCTCGCGCATACCGGCGGGATGGGTGTCATCCATGCCGAGGATAACGATCTCGTCATGCACATGTATGCCAAGCTGATGCGGGAAGGACGCACGGGTTTCGAGAACCTGTCCGAGGTGCACAGCCGCCTGTCGGAGGACATCTCGTTCCGCCGCGTCATCCGGCTGGCGGAGAGCGTGCCCGGGTGCGCACTCTACATGATGCACGTTTCCGCCGGAACCGGTGTCGCGGCCATCAGGGAGGCTCGCGGCAAGGGGCTGCCGATCTATGGCGAAAGCCTGCACCAGTACATGCTTTACACCGAAGAGGACTACAAGCGTCCCAATGGCCAGATCTATCACACCTATCCATCGCTGAAGTCGAAGGCGGATCAGCAGGAGTTGTGGCGCGGTACCCTGGACGGCGCCATCAATTGCGTCGCCACCGATGACCTGTGCTGCACGCTCAAGGAAAAAACCATGGGCGTCCGCATCGACGACACGACGGGCGGTAATTCCGGCGTCGAGCCGCGCCTGGCGGTCATGTATACGGAGATGGTGGTGCGGCGCGGATATTCCCTGCGCCAGTATGTCGATCTCGTCTCCACCAATGCGGCGAAACTCATGGGCCTGTATCCGCGCAAGGGTGCCATTGCGGCAGGCAGCGACGCGGACATCACGATTCTTGATTCGAGCCGCCGCGGGCAGATCAGGGCGGGTGATCTGCACCAGACCGACTACACGCCGTGGGAAGGCCACGACATTTTTGCCTGGCCGGTGCTCACCATGCTGCGCGGTGCGGTCAAGTTCGAGAATGGCAGGTACGTCGGCAAGCCGGGCGACGGAAAATACCTGAAACGCAGGATCGCCCGCGACCTGATTGAAAGGCCTGGCCTGTGACAGCGCCTGCCAGTACCGAAGCCGACGAGACGGACCGTGCCGCCCTGGCCCTGCTGCGGTCGAGCCTGGCTCTGTGGGGTGTCGATGCGTCGGCCACGCCGCTCGGGGGCGGTGCCATCCGGATAGATGCGGAGACAACGGCGATGACCATCGCCCGCGCCCCCGCCAGCCTGCCGTTCCGGTGGCTGGTCCGCCTGCCCGAGCGCGAACGCGCGGCATCGTCCCTGGTGGGCGTGCTGCGCATTGTGCGCGGCGCGCTTGATCCGCACTGGCGGCCATCGCGAGCACGCATCGCCGCCCTCTCCGCGCCCTTTGCGTCCCCATGATCCCCGTCACGGTCCTCACCGGTTTTCTCGGCGGTGGCAAGACCACCCTGCTCGCGCGGTTGCTGAAAGACCCGGCGTTCGGGCGCACGGCCGTCATCGTCAACGAGTTCGGCGAGGCCGGTATTGATCATGATCTGGTCTCGGCCAGCGATGAAAGTGTTGTCGAACTGGAAACCGGCTGCCTGTGCTGTGCCATTCGGGGCGATCTCGAAGCGACGATCGCGGATCTGGTCGCGCGCCGGGAAAATTGCAGCGTGCCGCCATTCGAACGCATCGTGATCGAAACCAGTGGTCTCGCTGATCCGGCCCCCGTGCTCAACGCAGTCATGAGTGAGACCGCCCGTGGCTCCGGCGCCGTGCTTGCCAATGTTGTGACGGTTGTCGACGCCGCCCTCGGCATGACGACGCTGGAACGGGAAGCCCAGTCCGTGCGTCAGGTCGCGGTGGCCGACACGCTGGTCATGACCAAGCGGGATCTGCTCGCCGCCGAGCCGTCAGACCTGCTCGCCAAAGTACGAAAGCTCAATCCCCATGCGCCCGTGCACTGGGCCGACCGCGGCAGGCTGGATGACACGAGCATGTTCTCGGTATCGGCGGCCCTGCCTGCTGCACGAACCGCCAACATTATCGCCCGCAGCACCGGTGATCAGGGCGATGCCGACGGGGACCGGCCTTTGCATGGTGACGGCATCCGCGCGCATGTGGTCTCGCGGCAGCGGCCACTCCCCGCACTGGTGCTGACGCTGTTCCTGGAGGCGCTGGCAGATCACTGTGGCGACAACCTCCTGCGCCTCAAGGGACTCGTTCACGTCGCCGAGTATCCCGATGCGCCAGCCGTCGTTCATGGCGTCCAGCATGTCTTTCATGAGCCGCAATGGCTGCAACATTGGCCGGGCGACGACCACGCCACCCGCCTCGTGCTGATCGGTCGTGGCCACTCGGAACTCTGGGTCAACCAGCTCCTCGACGCCCTCGAGGCCGAGGTCGCGGAAGTGCAGGCCGAGGCCGGGTAATTTCCGGCCGAAGGCCGATACGGCGTGGGAGCGCAAACCAGCCGGACCAATTCCGGTTTAACCGGAATTGGTCTAGGCAACCTTGAAGATGCTGGTATCGAGCGGGCGGATGGCGCCCAACCAGATCGCGTGCCGGGTGTGATCGAGCAGTTCGTTGCCGGTCTCCGGGTGGATCAGCACGTTGAGCCCCTGGCGATGGAGCGCCAGCCAGCCGATGACATCGCCGATCTTCTCCGGCCCGAAGGAAAGCTGGCAGCTCCAGTCCGGATGCGGACCGACCGGCTTCTGGTGCATGCGGCCCATGACCAAGCCGAACGCCTCGCTGGCCTCGGTGCACACGCGCCGCGCCGTCTCGATGGTGTCGGCGTCAAAATAGACGTGCACATGCCAGCTCTCGATCTTGCCCGTCATGGCAACCTCCTGGCTGAAGTGATTTTTCGCGGAAAATCTATCACCGCTCGCCACAGGCGTCGAAGGTGGACGTGCCCGTCCTGGCTGCACGAAATGAAGGCGGCGCCGCGAAACCCCGCGACGCCGCAAGAACTCCTGTGCAGGTCGGCCTGCCGCCGCCAGCCGGGGTCAGCTGAATCGGGCGTTGATGGCGTCGATCGCCTTTGAGCCCGGGCAAAGTTCGGACATCGGCAGGGCGTTCATCGGTCGGTCGTCGGTGTTGAGCACCCCGTGCAGGTCGTTGCCCTCTTCGTGAACGTAGAGCAGCCCGGTAGCGACCTTCCCTTGCGCCGCATTGTTGCGGATGGTCATGATCGCGGAGTCGGTGTCACGGAAATTGTGGCTGCTGTCGAGCTTGTTGAGAATGAGCCGGGAACCGTCGTGCAGCGTCACTGCGGCCGAGGTGCCTTCCTCGTAGGAAACGGTGATCTCGTCCTTCGGTTCTACGAAATCGAGCTTCTTCTCGGACGCCATGTTGTGCGCCCGCACGTAATCGAAACTCTTCGTCGATTGCGGATGGTTGTTGAAGGTCACGCACGGGCTGATCACGTCGATGAAGGCGAAGCCCTTGTAGCTGATCGCGGCCTGGATCAGCGGAATGAGCTGGCGCTTGTCGCCCGAGAACGAGCGCGCCACGAAACCGGCGCCGAGCGTGATGGCCATCTGGCACAGGTCGATGGCGTCGAACGGATTGGGTTCGCCCTTCTTTGATGGCGACGACTTGTCGTTGGTTGCCGAGAACTGGCCCTTGGTGAGGCCATAGCAGCCGTTGTTCATGACGATATAGGTCATGTTGAGCTTGCGCCTGACCGCGTGCACGAACTGGCCCATGCCGATTGACGCCGTGTCGCCATCGCCGGAAACGCCGATGTAGACGAGGTCGCGGTTGGCCATGTTGGCCCCGGTCGTCACCGACGGCATGCGCCCGTGCACGCTGTTGAAGCCGTGGCTGCGCCCGAGGAAATAGGTCGGCGTCTTGGACGAGCAGCCGATACCGGACAGCTTCGCCACCCGATGCGCGGGAAGATCGAGCCGGAAGCAGGCCTCGATGATGGCCGCCGTGATCGAGTCGTGCCCGCAGCCTGCGCACATCGTCGACATGGAGGCTTCGTAGTCGCGGTGGGTCAGGCCGAGCGCGTTCTTCTTGAGCGCGGGGTGATGGGCAACGGGCTTGGTAATGTAGGTCATGGGGCGTTCCGTTTACCGTGCGCGCCATGTGATCCGGCGCTGAGCGATTGCGAGCTTGGGCGAAGCGGGCGGGGTCTATTCGGCTGCCGCCGCCTTGGCGGGTTGAAGATGCTTGAGAACGATGCCGCGAACGAATTCGGCCGTCATCGGCGTGCCGTCGTAGTTCAGCGCCGGAATGAGCTTTGTGCCGGGCACGTCCGCCTCGATGATCAGCAGGTGACGCATCTGTGCATCGCGGTTCTGCTCCACCACGAACACCCGCTCATGTGCGTCGCAGAAGGCCTTGATCTCGTCGCTGAACGGGAACGCCTTGATGCGCATGGCATTGATCTTCACGCCGTCACGCTCGAGCAGGTCGAGCGCCTCCAGCACCGCCGGGCGGTTCGCGCCGAAATAGATGAGGCCGGTCTTGCCCTGCGGATCGTTGGTCAGGATCTCGGGTTTGGGCACGATCTTGGCGGCGGTCGCGAATTTGCGGGTAATGCGGTCGATCACCCGGGCGTGGATGGTCCCGTCTTCCGTATAGCGCGCATTCTCGTCATGGCTCGTGCCGCGCGTGAAGTAGCTGCCCATGGTCGGATGGGTGCCAGGCAGCGTGCGGTAGGGAATACCGTCGCCGTCCACGTCCTGGTAGCGGCCCCACGGAATGCCCTTGTCCTTGGCGAAGTTCTCCAGCGATGTGGCATCCAGAACCTTGCCGCGGTCCATCTGGCGGCTGTCGTCCCAGGTGAACGCATCCGTCATCCAGTCGTTCATGCCGATGTCGAGGTCCGACATAACCATCACCGGCGTCTGCAGTCGCTCTGCCAGATCGAAGGCGTCGCTGCTCATGGAGAAGCATTCGGTTGGGTTGGAGGGGAACAGCAGCACATGCTTCGTGTCACCGTGGCTCGCATAGGCGCACGACAGGATATCCGGCTGTCCCGTGCGTGTCGGCATGCCCGTCGATGGGCCGCCGCGCTGGATATTGTAGAGCACCACGGGGATCTCG
>JBKDZY010000187.1:0-3371 GCA_047971765.1 Hyphomicrobiaceae bacterium
ACCTGTTCATCAAGGAATGTGAATGGCGCTTCAATCACCGCCCCGTTGCCAATCTCACCAAGGTTCTGCAACAGTGGTGGTTCAAGTAACGGCAGACACGCTACCTATGTCAGCCCCAAAAAGAAAACCTTGCTGTACCCACGATCCCGCATTCGCTTTACACAGAGCATAGCGAAAATCGCCAACACGACGTAGGCCTGCGCAATATCGGACAAGAAGCGCGAGGGCAGGGATTTCATCGCGGTTCCCAGCGCGCTCAACAGAATGAATCCGATCAGAAATCCCAATCGGTTGATCCGCCCGGACCAACCGAACAACAGGTGAAACACCGATCCAACGCTCGCAACGAAATATGACATATAGGCAGTGTACGGCATAGCGTGAAAAGCTTCGTTAAACAGCGCCACAGACCGGGGGGGGGCAGAGACGACCAACGACGGTGGCGCGGAACCGCCCCAGCCGCTGGTCGATGCCGGGGCATCTCCGTGACCACCTCGATATGTCTTCCCGGGCCTTGTCCCCGGGACCCATTCATCGGCTTGCCCTGTGCGGTTCGTTCGGCCGTACTCCCGCCAACGAAGCTGACACGCAAATCCAGGCAGCATCTTCGCGTTCGATCTCGTTGATGTTCGAGACCAATTCCGGTTTGGCCGGAATGGCTCCAAGGCCCCGGTCGTCTTTACGTCGTCATATTTTATGATATGTTATAACGTTATATTTATAGTGCCACAATCAATCGAAGGAGTAGATGGTCATGGATGCAGAGTTGCGAACCCAACTCGGGGCAGCCAATAGAGCCGCCGATACACGGCTCCCTGTCACGGTGCTCTCGGGCTTCCTCGGGGCGGGCAAGACGACCTTGCTGAACCATGTATTGAACAATCGCGAGGGGCGCAGAGTTGCGATCATCGTCAACGACATGAGCGAGGTCAACATCGATGCCGACCTCGTCCGCGACGGTGGTGCCAACCTCTCGCGCACCGACGAGACCCTCGTCGAAATGACCAACGGCTGCATCTGCTGCACGCTTCGCGATGACTTGTTGAACGAGGTGCGTCGCCTCGCCGCCGAAGGCCGATTCGACTACCTGCTTATCGAGTCAACGGGCATCTCCGAGCCGTTGCCAGTGGCCTCCACGTTCGAGTTTCGAGACGAGGACGGCAACAGCCTCGCCGATGTCGCTCGCCTCGACACCATGGTAACGGTCGTCGACGCGGCGAACCTGCTCAAGGACTATGCCTCTACCGAGTTTCTGGCCGATCGCGCCATGGCGCTCGGCGATGAGGACCACCGCCCGATCGTCAACCTTCTGGTTGATCAGATCGAGTTTGCAGATGTCATTGTGCTCAACAAGCTCGATGTCGCGAAGCCGCACGAGATCGAGGCGGCACGCACGATCATCCGCTCGCTCAATTCCGAGGCGAGGATCGTTGAGACGACCGAGGCTCGCGCACCACTCGGCTCCATCCTCGCGACCGGCCTCTTCGATTTCGAGCAGGCGCACCGTCACCCGCTCTGGTTCAAGGAGCTGAATGGGTTCAAGGATCACACGCCCGAGACCGAGGAATACGGAATCCGGAGTTTTGTCTACCGCGCCGCGGCACCGTTCGAGCCATCAAAGCTGCACACCTTTTTCAACAAGACGTGGCCGCACGTTGTTCGCGCCAAGGGTTTTTTCTGGATCGCAACACGCCCGGAATGGTGCGGCGAGTTGAGTATGGCTGGAGCTCTCGTACGTCACGGCGCCGCCGGCTACTGGTGGTCGGCCGTTCCGAAGCAGCACTGGCCGACGAACCCGGAACACCTGGCGATGATCGAGAAACGGACGCGTGGGCCTTTCGGCGATCGCAAGCAGGAACTGGTGTTCATCGGCACGAAAGAGATGGATGAGGCCGCGATCCGTGCCGAACTCGACAGCATGCTTGTGAAGTTGCCTGCCGACGGCAAGGTCGACCCAAGGCACTGGAGGACCTTGCCTGATCCATTTCCGGTGTGGCGCGGTGGTGCTGAGTGATTTCGCTCGCGAATCGAAGCGCGTTTGGTTCTGTGTGGCGGCTTTCGGAACAGAGCTGCCAGCCGCACTTCGGGCAATGGCCGCCCCATTTCCCGATGCGACCCATGGCGCTGCGCGCACACCTTCCGCTATCGGTGCGGCCTCCGCCGTGCCATGGAACGCAGCACGGGGCGCCTCCGTGCGTCCTCTTTCGGTGGGGGCCCTGCGACGGCCCTGAAAGTGAGTGGCAGCAAGGGGGCCGGCAGGCCACGGCCGCTTCCTGACAAAAAAGGCACCAGCCGCCTGGCTGGTGCCTTCTCGGAACATCGCGCGAGTGGTGCGTGATGTGGGATCAGCCGCGGCCGACGTTGCGGCCACGCACGGGAACGCCGAATTCCTTGTGGCAGACCTCCGCCAGCGGCGCGACGCCCTCCCGGATTGTATGCTCCGACGGATTGGCGAAGCATAGCCGCAGGCGCGACTTGGAATAGACCGGGTCGGTCGCCCACTCGGGCCCCGGATTGAGCGCCACCCCCGCCTTCTGCGCCGCCTGGAACAGTTTTGTCGTGTCGACCTCGTCCGGAAGCTTGATCCAGAGGAAGTTGCCACCTTGTGGCTTCTCGAATTCCGCTGCCGTGCCGAATTCGGCGGAAACCGCTTCCATCATCACATCCGCCTTGCGCTTCAGGATCTTGCGCAGGCCCTGGACATGGGTGTCGAAGTGCTTGGAGGCATATTCGGCCATCACCATCTGCTCGAGTGAGCCCGAGCCTGCATCGGTCTTGAGCGCCAGGATGTTGCCCATCAGCGGCCAGCTCGCCACCAGGAAGCCGAGGCGCAGCGCCGGTGCGATGGATTTGGAGAAGGTTCCAACGTGGATGACACGGTTGTTGCCTGCCCCTGCAAGGCCGCGCAGTGCCGGCGGACGCTCGCCGCTCCACGTCAGGTCGGAATAGCAGTCGTCCTCGAAGATCGGCACGCCATGCTTTTCCGACAGCGCCAGGATCTTATGGCGCCGCTCCAGGCTCATGACGGTGGCGGTCGGGTTCTGCACCGTCGGGATCAGGTAGATGTAGGACGGCCGGACACCCTTGGATTTGAGATCGTCGAGCGCATTCGACAGGCCCTCCGGACACATGCCATCCTGGTCGACTGGAACGCCGACGATGTTGGCCTTGGCCTTCTTCAGGCGGCTGATGGCGCCACCATAGTTGGCATGCTCGATCACCGCGGTGTCACCCGGACGGACCAGCAGCGTGTTGACGAGGTCCATGCCCTGCGACGAGCCGGTGGTGATCAGGATGTCGTCGGTGGTCGCGTCGATGCCGGCATCATTCTTGAGCTTCTTCACCAGGAATTCGCGCAGTCCAAGATAGCC